>CAZALG010000005.1:0-25914 GCA_964485935.1 uncultured bacterium
ATCCGGCATCTTATCATTAAGAGGATCATCGTAGATTGTTAGCGCATCACTGAATATTTTCTCTCCTATCTTTTCTAAAATAGGCGACTCCTTATTGTAAATATTCTTACCATTAGATCCACTTAATAGCCTCCACATCAAAACATAAATTACTTCCGGCAGAAACAAAACTTTCATCCTGCCTTTTTTAATTTTTACTTCTCGTAAAGATCGGTTGTACGTATTAGAAATATAATTCAGGTATTCATCATCCGCTCTCTCAAATCTTTTACTACTTAAACTTCTCCCGATTCCGGATGAAGAACCGGGAAAGAGTACATTCACACCTAAGGAGTACTCGGAAAACTTTTCTTTAAGATTTGAACCGGAACTATTTAAAATATTAAGATTGGCTACATTAATCACCGCGTATATATCCAACTGACCTTTAACTTTAGATGAAAGAATATCATTAATTCTCTTACATTCCTCTACAACATCAGAAACGGAAATATTTTCTAGAGACGGATCATAAGTGTCCAGTTCAGGCAGTTTTTCGGTAAAAGGAAATCCAAATGACGCTTTCACTCCTCCGCCAAGGGAAGCTAAAGCATTACTCAGCAGTTCCTCCCTATCATAAAGATTTTTTGTATATGCAAAGCCCAGTTTACCATCCTTTAGTAACCGGAGGCTTATACCCGATTGTATTTTGGTGTCTATATCTTTTAATTTTGAATTCTCAAACTTTATTACATCAGTCTTCTCTTCGAGTGAGAATAACTCTGCTTTATCACTTTTTTTTCGGGCAATATCTAACATCTTTTTCATTATTTACCACCAATTACAAGATTATTTATTAAGATATGCGGCGCACCGTTTGTTGAGCGAATATTCATTTGCCCTTTTCCACAACCTCCCACTTTTGATAACTCCAAATCATCTCCTACTGCCGAAATATTTTCAAGGGTACGATATAAATTACCCGAAATATTAATATCTCTAAGCATTTCTCCCAATTTCCCATTTTTTACCAGATAACCGTATTGCGCGCCGAATGTAAAATTCTCTCCGCTAGTCTGTCCTCCTTTAGCATCAAGGATATACAAACCTTCTTCCAGCTCGGAAATAAGTTCATTAAAGTTTTTAGAACCCGGCTCAATATAAATATTACCCATTCTAATTATAGGTGCGTAGCGGTAATCTTCCGCAACGCAGTGACCGCTAAGAGGTTCTTCAAATTCTGCAGCGGTTCTTCTTGAGTGCAACCTACCAACAAGAACTCCGTTTTTCATAAGCTGTGTAGGTCGAGCCCCTACACCTTCGTCATCATATTTATATAAGCCTAACTGATCTGGCATCGTAGGGTCATCAATAATATTTACTATATCATTTCCCAATTTGGCGCCGATTTTCATCTTCTCTCGCATTGAAGGATTATCTTCTATAAGGTCTGCCTCGGAAAAATGCCCAAAAGCTTCATGAGTAAAAACACCTGCCAGATCAGAATTGAGAATAACATTATAAACACCACCCTCGATTGGCTTAGCTTTTAATAGTTTTAATACTATCGAAGTTCTATTTTCAAACTCTTCTTCTTGATCTCTTAGGGAGGTAAAACCACCACTCCCCCCAAACCCTACCCGTATATTCTGAAAGTTAGAACCATCACTTGAAGCAATCAAGCCTCTTATACCATTTGTAACTAAATCTTCTCTAATCTCAGTTCCTTCTGAACTTATGAAATATTTTTCTCTTATAACTTCACTATATCCTATGTTCGTAGTTATAATATTTTTGTATTTAAAAGGAATACCGTTATATTGCCTTAGCAATTCAATTTTTTCAGAAAGCGCTATATTTCGTGGATCCTCATCAAGTTCAGGTAAAAATGTGTCTTTTATGACCTCGGTTTCAGCAAATTTAATAGGTTTTTTAATATTGTTCGAAATTAGTGAAGAGTTTTGGATATCACTTCGGATAGCATCATCGGCATCTTCCTTTTTAGTGAATGAAACCGATGATAAACCTCCCTTTTTTAAAACCCTTAAAACATAACCGTCGGTTGAATTGGAAGTAACAGTAGTCAATTCTTTTCCGTTAAAGACTATATTAATTTCTTTTTTTATCTCATAACGGATATCCGCGTAGTCCGCATCCACTTTTGAAATAATAGCTTTTAAATCTTTAAACATTAAAACCCCTTTCTTTATAAAAAATATATAAGCAACTTTAAATGTCAATGCAACAAAATAGTCATGAGTCACGAGTCGTGAGTCATGAGTCAAAAAAAATGTTGACTCGCGACACAAGACACAAGACGCAGGACTCAACCTTGGGTCTTGACACACAACCCTCCGGAGCTATTATTCAAAAAAATAAGGGGGCATAAATGAACCCAGTTTTAATAGGTTTCTTTATTTATCTTGCGATTATCTTAGGCATTGGTATATGGACTTATCACCTTACAAAAACCCAGGAAGATTTTATTATAGCAGGAAGAAGACTTAATCCGGTGGTTGCCGCATTCTCAGAGAGAGCATCCGGGGAATCATCATGGCTTCTTTTAGGTTTACCTGCGATGGTACTAACTGCTGGACTTATAGAACTCTGGACTGCTATAGGATGTGTAGCCGGAATTATCGCTGCATGGTTTATAATCGCGAAAGACCTCCGAGTTAAAACGGAAAAGCTGGATGCCATTACTTTACCGGGATTTCTCTCAAAGAATTTTGGGCAGGAAAATAAAATAAATGAAATTATAGCAACATTCATAATTATATTTTTTTATTCGTTATATGTATCTGCACAATTTAACGGAGCCGGAAAAACCCTTCATACCACTTTTGGAATTCCTCACTTCAACGGAATAATGATAGGTGCTCTGGTTATTGTATTTTATACTCTGTTGGGAGGATTTTTTGCCGTAGCCTGGACGGATTTCCTTCAGGCGATACTCATGTTTATTACTCTCGTGGCACTTCCTATCGTAGGATTCATAACAATCTTAAAGGGTGGGCATAATATAAATTTTACCCTCTCCTCACTCGTAGGAAATCTTAAAGGGTGGCCCGCTATAGCAGGAGTAATAGGGGGCTTAAGTTGGGGACTCGGATACTTCGGTCAACCGCATACCATCGTAAGATATATGTCGATAAAAGACCCCGAAAAAATAAGAATCAGCAGGAATATAGCAATTGTATGGAGTATACCTGCATTCTTCGGAGCGTTTTTTATTGGTGTAGTCGGAAAAGGACTTGTATCTCCGGGGATGCTCTCCGATTCGGAATACCTTATGCCTCAACTCGCAACAACCCTCCTTCCGCTCTGGCTAGCCGGCATTCTAATTTCCGGAGCGATTGCCGCCATGATGTCAACCGCCGACTCCCAGCTGCTTGTCGCCTCTTCAGCTTTATCTGAAGACGTCTATCATAACCTATTTAGAAGAAAAATTTCCCCAAAAACACAACTAATGGCTTCAAGAATAATAACTCTGCTTGTAGGATTATCAGCTTTTATTCTCGCCACAAAATCAAAAACACTTATATATACAATGGTTTCTTACGCATGGTGCGGACTTGGCGCCTCATTCGGACCGGCTATTTTATTTTCTCTAAAATGGAAGAAAACCACAAAATACGGAGTTATGGCCGGAATGCTAACAGGCGCTGTCAGCACAATAGTCTGGGCAAATATAGAAACTCTCGACAATTTTATTTCCGTAAGAATAGCCGCCTTCGCCCTCGCTACAATCGCAGTCGTGGTTATAAGCCTTTTAACAACGAAGAAAAGTTAGCTATTAGTTCTTAGCTCCCGGTTCCCGAGCAGATTCTTCGAATCCAAGTTAAATGGATAAATAGCAAAATAGTCAAATAGTTATCCCATTTACCAATTTCCCCATTTTTCTATTTTTCTAAATACGATTTGCCACTACTTCTTGGCAAAAATTTTCTGAATTTTAATTCAAATTTAATTTGAACGGTAAAAAAATATAAAAAAATCTATTTACCCCTTGACAAAATTAAAAAAGTCGACATATTGACTTTCGAATAAATAATGAATAAATATTCATTATTTAGGAATATTAATTCATAAACAAAGGAGGCTATTATGGCTAAAGTAAGAATTGGGAAAAGTATAGAGAAGCTTTTAGCAAAAAAATACCACGACAGGTTCGCCGATCCTGCGATAAAAGAGATGCTTGTTGTAAAGACTGAAATAAGGAAGGCAATGGCTAATTATCTCTATAATAACAGCTTCCTTGAAATATCTGCTGTTATGGTATCTCCGGAAACAGACCCTCTTTGTCATGACGTTTTCTCGACCGAGTTCGAGTACTACGGAGAAACATATACCACAACAAAAAGCATGATTCTGCATAAAATGATTGCGGTTAGCGGTATTGATAAGTTTTTTTGCTTCTCCCCCAACCTGCGTCTAGAGGAAAAAGAAACCGCGGATTCGGGGCGGCATCTCTTCGAATTCACACAGCTTGACCTTGAAATAAAAGGCGCGAGTAGAGAGCAATTACTCAAACTCGGTGAAGGAATTTTTCTCCATGTATTTAGTGAAATCAAAAAAAACTGTAGAAAACAGCTTGAATTTTTCGGGCGTGTTTTAAAAATACCAGAGACCCCATTTAAAAGAATTGCCTTTGAAGAAGCAATGGATGAATTCGGAAAAAACTTTGAAGTCATCCTCTCAGAAAAAATGGAAGAACCATTCTGGCTAATTGATATACCCGACTGGAAGAGAGAATTTTACGATAAGGAAGACCCGAAAAGACCCGGAATTCTGCTTGACATGGATCTGATATACCCCGAAGGCTTCGGTGAAGGACTCTCCGGAGGTATGAGAGAGAATGAATACGAAAAGATAAAAGAAAGAATAATTCGTCAGAAACTAAACCCTAACGACTATAAGCTATATCTTGAACTTGCAAAATTGGGACTTCCGCCTTCGGGAGGTTTTGGGATTGGAATCGAGCGAATAACTCGCTACATTTGTGGGCTCAAACACGTTAAAGACGCTACACTATTTCCAAAAATCCCGGGCGAGTTGAGTTTGTAAAATAAGGAATATATATAGCCACTAAGACACGAAGACACAAAGGAAAATATGTATTTTAAATTAATGCAAAAAAAAGAAAAAAACAAAGAAATTATTAAACAGTCTATTCTGTTTATATATCTTAAAGCCTTGGTGCCTTTGTGGCAAAAATAGTTATATAAGGAGAAAAAAATGACTCAGGAAGTTATACAAATAAGTACAGTTGGATTAGATACGCTATGGGTCCTGCTTGCTGCATTCCTTGTTTTCTTTATGCAGGCAGGATTCGGAATGGTCGAAGCCGGATTTATCCGTGCAAAAAACACCTGCAACATTCTCACGAAGAACTTTCTTGATTTTAGTATGGCTTCAATCGGATTTTTCATGTTCGGATATGCAATAATGTTCGGGGATGGTAATAAATTCATTGGATTAAAAGGCTGGTTCCTGGCAGGCGCAAAGTCGGGCGCAGAAGTTCCACTTTATGCCTTCTGGTTGTTTCAAGCCGCATTCTGCGGTGCTGCAGCGACTATTGTCGCCGGCGGGATGGCAGAAAGGATGAAATTCCAGGCATATCTTATATATTCCTTCATAATTTCAGCTCTGATATACCCGATAGTAGGTCACTGGATATGGGGCGGTGGCTGGTTATCCAGCTTGAACTTTGCTGATTTCGCCGGCTCAGCTGTTGTTCACACAGTTGGAGGTACCGCAGCACTGGTAGGTACAATAATGTTAAAACCACGTCTCGGTAAATATAGTCCTGATGGCAAACCTAATGTTATTGCAGGACATTCAATACCACTTGCTTCACTCGGCGTTTTCATATTATGGTTCGGTTGGTTTGGATTCAACCCGGGTTCATCCTTAAGTGTCGGAGACGGAAGCCTAATAGCACTTGTGGCAATCAATACCAACCTTGCTGCCGCTGCAGGCGGTATATCGGCGATGATAATGGTATGGAAAATGTTTGGAAAACCCGATCTGTCAATGGCTATGAACGGAGCTCTTGCTGGATTAGTCGCGATAACAGCACCATGTGCTTTCGTCGACCCGTGGGCGGCAATAGCTATTGGCACCGTAGGTGGAGTAATTGTTGTTCTCGGGGTAGTCTTACTGGATAAAATACAAATCGATGACCCGGTCGGCGCGGTTCCCGTCCACGGAATGAACGGTTTCTGGGGAACTATAGCTATAGGACTTTTCGGAAAAGAAAGTTTGGGTTTAGTGAACAATGGACTTTTTTATGGCGGCGGATTCAAACAACTCGGAATTCAGCTTATTGGGGTTTCATCGGTGGTTATATTTATCGTCATAAGCATGAGTATTGTTTTTAAGCTAATAAATGTTACTATTGGATTACGAGTAACCCGAGAAGAAGAACTTAAAGGTCTGGACATCGGAGAACATGGAATGGAAGCATATGGAGGCTTCCAGATATTTACAACTGAATAAATAGGGAGGTAAAAATGAAACTCATAGTAGCCTTAATTCAACCGCATAAATTACCGGACGTAAAGAAAGCTCTCTTTGATGCTGAAGTTTATAAAATGACGGTCACGAACGCGCTTGGAAGCGGACAGCAAAAGGGATACACCGAAACTTACCGCGGCGTCCTTCAGGAAGTGAATTTGCTCAAAAAACTGCGTTTAGAAATAGCAGTAAACGAAGAATTCGTCGAACCAACAATAGAAGCAATAGTTAAGGGAACGCAAACCGGACAGATAGGAGACGGAAAAATATTTGTTCTCGACTTATCCGAGTGTATAAGAATACGTACCGGTGAACGCGGGAACGAAGCAATTGGCTAAAATAAGGAGTAAAACATGGCTAAAAAAACAAAAAAAGACATATTTAAAATGGTAAAAGATGAAGACATAAAGTTTATTCGCTTTTGGTTTACGGATATTCTCGGACAGGTCAAGAGTTTCGCAATAACGGATAGAGAACTCAAAAATGCTATCACAAATGGAATGGGTTTTGATGGGTCCTCGATCACCGGCTATCAGGATATAGAAGAATCAGACATGATAGCAATGCCGGATCTGGATACCTTTGTTGTACTTCCATGGCGCCCAAACGAAAAGAAAGTGGCACGAATGATATGCGACATTTTAAATCCTGATAAAACTCCATACGAAGGCGACCCTCGATATATACTTAAAAAAGCTTTAAAACGAGCCGAAGATATGGGATTCGATCATTTTTATATAGGTCCGGAACTTGAATTTTTCTACTTTAAAAACGATAAAGGAACCGAATACCTGGATAAAGGTGGATACTTTGACCTTACAACACTCGACGTCGCAAGTGATCTTCGACGTGAAACGGTTTTTGCGCTCCAGGAAATGGGCATACACGTAGAATATTCACATCACGAAGTAGCACCATCTCAACACGAAGTGGATATGCGTTATGCCGACGCCCTTAAAATGGCAGACGATGTTATAACTTACCGGGTGGTGGTAAAAGAAATAGCAACAAAATTTGGAGTTTACGCAACATTTATGCCAAAACCGGTTTTCGGAGAAAACGGCTCCGGAATGCATACACACCAATCTTTATTCAAAGGCAGTAAAAATTCCTTCTTTGATAAGAACTCAAAGGATAATCTTTCTGATGTAGCACACGCCTATATTGCAGGGCTTTTAAAACATTCAAAAGAAATCTGCTCTCTATTTGCACAAACAACTAACTCTTACAAACGTCTTGTACCAGGTTACGAAGCACCTGTTTATATCGCCTGGAGCCAGAGAAACCGAAGTGCTTTAATCCGTGTACCTATGTATCAGCCGGGACAGGAAAAAGCCACCCGCTGTGAATTCAGAGCAGCAGATCCTGCCTGCAACCCATATTTGACTTTCGCCGCAATGCTGCACGCAGGATTGGAAGGTATAGATAAGAACTACAAAGCCCCGAAACCTATGGAACAAAATCTCTACCATCTATCACCTATTGAACGAAAAGAAATGGGGATAGAGACTCTACCGGATAGCCTCGGTCAGGCAATTTCCATAACGGAAAACAGTTTGCTTGTTAGAAAAATATTGGGCGAACACATATTTCCGCGATTTATTGCACTTAAAAAGAAAGAGTGGGATGACTACCGAATCCAGGTGACACAATTCGAACTCGACAAATATCTGCCAATATTATAATGGTTGGTGAGTTGGTCTGTTAGTGCATTAACCGGTTAAGAAATGGCATAAAAAAATGCTGAATAATAAAGGGTTACCAAGAAAACAGGGTTTATATAATCCTGAAAACGAACATGATTCTTGCGGAGTAGGTTTTGTATGCAATATCAACGGAGATAAGTCTAACGACATCGTAAAGAAAGGCTTAAAAATACTGAAGCGACTCACCCACAGAGGAGCTGTGGGAGCTGACCCGAAAACGGGTGACGGAGCCGGAATCTTAATACAACTTCCACATGAATTCCTGTCGAAAGTTACGGAAAAAGAAAAAATAGATTTACCCCCTCCAGGCGAATATGGAACCGGTATTATTTTTCTACCACAGGACGTTAACGATAGATCTTTCTGCAGAGAGGCTTTAAGTAAAGTTATTGAAGAAGAAAAACAAATACTGCTTGGATGGAGAAAAGTACCCGTCGACAATTCGAATATAGGAACGAGCGCAAAAGAAAACCAACCGTCGATAGAACAAATATTTATCAAAAGGAATCCTGACCTTCCACCAAAAGAAGACGTTTTAAGTTTCGAACGCATCCTCTATGTAATTAGAAAAAAAACAGAAAAACTCATAGCTTCTTCTGATATTAAGCAAAAATCCTTCTTTTACATAACGAACATTTCAAGCAGAACGCTTCTATATAAAGGACTCCTTATAGCAAATCAGGTTGAAGATTTTTATACCGATCTGAAAGATAAATCGATAAAAAGTGCTACAGCTATGATTCATTCACGATACAGCACAAATACCTTTCCAACATGGGATCTTGCTCAACCATTTAGATTTCTCGCACATAACGGAGAAATAAATACAATCAGAGGAAATGTGAACTGGATGAAGGCAAGAGAAGGCCTCCTTAAAAGTCCCTTATTCGGAAAGGATATAGAAAAAATAAAACCGATTATCGATGATTCGAAAAGCGACTCGGCAATATTAGACAATGTGTTTGAACTTTTAACCCTTTCGGGGCGAACTCTACCCCACTCCATGATGATGTTAATTCCCGCAGCCTGGGAAAACGACAATTTATTGAATAAAAACTTAAAAAGTTTCTACAGATATCATGCCTGTATTTCCGAACCTTGGGATGGACCAGCTGCAATATCTTTTACTGACGGCACACGCGTAGGTGCAATACTCGACCGCAACGGATTACGTCCCGCCCGTTATCTGATTACAAAAGACGGACAGGTCGTAATGGCTTCAGAAGTCGGAGTTCTCGATATTAAAGGTAAAGATGTTTTAAAATCCGGAAGACTCGAACCTGGAAAGATATTTTTTGTTGATACAGAAAAAGGAAAAATAGTACAGGATGATGAAATCAAAAGAAACCTGTCAAATAAAAAACCCTATTCCGAATGGTTAAAAAAACATTTACTGGAATTTGATTCCATTAAACCGGTTAAATCGAAAAACAAAAACTCTTCTATAAAGGAAAAGGAACTCCTCCCTTATATGAAGGCGCATGGTTACACTAGAGAAGATCTTAAATCTATAATTAAGCCAAAAACGCTAGAAGGCAAAGAACCTATAGGCTCGATGGGCAACGACCATCCACACGCTGTTTTATCTAAACAACCTCAACTTATTTTTAATTATTTTAAACAATTATTTGCTCAAGTAACTAATCCGCCCATAGATTCTATCAGAGAAAGAATCGTTATGAGCACATTAAGTTTTCTCGGGCCAAAAGACAACATCTTAGAGGAAATTCCAAGTCACGCTCATAAATTGGAGTTAGGCGAACCCATACTGACAAATGAGAATTTTGAAAAACTTAAGAACATTAATGTAAATGGTTTTGCAACTAAAACCATATCCCTGCTCTTTAACCCTAAAACTGATAGAAACTTCATAAAAGCTCTGGATAGAATTACAAAAGAAGCGAAGGAAGCGGCTCTAGACGGATACTCCTTTATACTCCTCAGCGACAGAGGAATAAATAAAGAAAACGCCTGCGTACCATCACTAATGGCAACCGGCGCAGTTCATCACGCTCTTATTAAAAGTGAATTACGTACACAGGTAAATATATTGGTGGAATGCGCGGATGCAAAAGAAGTCCAGAATTTTGCGCTTCTTTTAGGTTATGGAGCAGATTGCATAAATCCATATCTTGCTTTTGAAGCAATAAAATATTTATCTGAAGAAGGTGAAATTGAGATTGATATCAATGATGCAATAAGTAACTACAAGAAAGCAATTAACAAAGGAATTCTTAAGATATTATCCAAAATGGGTATTTCGACACTTCAGAGCTACAGAGGAGCACAAATCTTCGAAGCATTGGGACTCGGTAAGGAAGTTATCGAAAAATGCTTTCTGGGTACTACTTCCAGAATAGGAGGCGTAGACTTCTCAACGATAGCAAAAGAAACCCTCTTAAGACATAAAAAAGCTTTCCCTGATACCCCTTTAATGGAAAAGATTCTTCCTTCAGGCGGTTTTTTCCAGTGGAAAAGAGATGGAGAATACCATTTATGGAATCCGCAAAGTATTGCTTACCTTCAAGATTCAACGCGAAAAGGTGACTATGAAGAGTACAAAAAATTCGCACGAATAATAAATAATCAGACCGAAAATCCAACAACCTTGAGAAGTTTATTGAAATTCAACAATTCTAAGAACTCCATTCCGCTAGCTGAAGTAGAAAAAACTTCTGAAATAGTAAAACGCTTTACAATTGGAGCTATGAGCTTTGGATCTATAAGCAGAGAAGCACATGAGACTATAGCCATGGCAATGAACAAGCTCGGAGGCATGTCCAATACCGGTGAAGGAGGTGAGGATCCATCACGTTTCAAAAGACTCTCAAACGGAGCTTCTTTTTCCAGTAAAGTTAAACAGGTCGCTTCGGGGCGTTTTGGAGTTACAACAAACTATCTGGTTCATGCCGATGAAATACAAATAAAAATGGCACAAGGAGCAAAACCAGGAGAAGGGGGGCATCTCCCCGGACATAAAGTAAGTGAAATTATTGCAAAAACCCGCCATACGACGCCGGGTGTTACACTTATCTCTCCCCCACCACACCATGATATTTACTCCATCGAAGATTTAAACCAGCTGATTTTTGACCTTAGAAATGTAAATCCGAAAGCAAGAATAAGTGTTAAGCTTGTTTCGGAAGTCGGTGTAGGGACTGTAGCCGCAGGAGTTGCAAAAGGGCATGCTGACATGATCCTAATCTCAGGAGGAGACGGCGGCACCGGTGCAGCCCCTTTAAGTTCAATACATCATGCAGGTCTGCCCTGGGAACTCGGTCTTTCCGAAACGCACCAGACCCTGGTACTTAATAACTTACGAAGCAGAGTACGCATTCAAACCGACGGACAAATCAGAACCGGAAAAGATATAGCAACAGCAGCTATACTGGGAGCGGAAGAATACGGTTTTGCCACGGCCGCACTAATCGTCCTTGGATGTGTAATGCTTCGTCACTGTAATTTAGGTAACTGCTCTGTAGGTGTGGCAACTCAAAATAAAATCTTGCGACAGAGATTCAATGGAAAAGTCGAATATCTTGTAAACTATTTTAACTTCGTAGCAGAAGAATTGCGCGAAATTATGGCAAGTCTTGGAATTAGAAAAATAAACGAACTGATCGGGAAAACCGAACTTTTAGAAGTTAACGAAGAAATTCTTGACTGGAAATCAAAAGACATCGATTTCAGTAAGATTCTTTATAAGCCGGAAATAAAAAATAACGCAGGGTTTTTCTATTCAAAACCGGAAAAGCATGATCTGGATGATATATTGGATATCAAATTAATTGATCTTTCAAAAAACGCAATTTTAAAGGAAGAAAAAATAAAACATGAAATTGTAATAAAGAATACCAATCGAACTGTTGGGTCCAGGCTAAGTGGAGAAGTTTGTTATGTTTACGGAGAAAAGGGCCTCGCTAATGATACCATACATTTCAAATTTAAAGGAGTCGCAGGTCAAAGTTTTGGTGCTTTCCTCGCTAAAGGTATAACATTTGAACTCGAGGGAATGTCTAATGATTATGTAGGAAAAGGAATCTTTGGAGGCAAAATAATAATATATCCTGACAAAAAATCCTCTTTTTCTTCAGAAGAAAATATCATCATCGGGAACACTTCCTTTTACGGAGCCACCAAAGGTGAAGCTTACATAAGAGGTATCGCAGGAGAAAGATTTTGCATCAGGAATTCCGGACTAAATGCGGTTGTGGAGGGAGTAGGTGACCACGGATGTGAATATATGACCGGCGGAAGAGTGGTAATAATCGGAAAAACCGGTCGAAATTTTGCTGCGGGAATGTCCGGCGGTATAGCTTATGTGTATGATATAAACGGAGATTTTAAGTCAAAATGCAATCTTGAAATGGTAAAATTAAAAGAATTAAATGAAAATGACTCAAAAATAATACATTCTCTAATCAACAATCATTATAAATATACAGAAAGTATAAGAGCTAAAGAAATTCTGGATAACTTCGATAATACAGCAAAAAACTTTATAAAAGTAATCCCATCGGAATATGAACATATATTAAAGACTGAAAGAAAAGAAAATATGAAACAATGGGTTAAATCTATAGTGGAATAGTCAGGAAGAAAAAATGGGTAAGATAAACGGATTTTTAGAAATAAGAAGGGAAAGTTCAAAGCTCAGGCCAATCGAAGAAAGAATAAAGGACTACAAAGACGTTACTATAAAACGGAAAGACCATAAATCCCAGGAGCAGGCTGCGCGATGCATGGACTGCGGAACTCCTTTCTGCCACTGGGGTTGTCCAATCGGAAATTATATTCCCGAATGGAATGATTTTATGTTTAATAACCAATGGGAAAAAGCCTATGAATTACTTTCCGCTACAAACAATTTTCCGGAGATAACAGGAAGAATATGTCCGGCACCGTGCGAACACTCCTGCGTTCTATCTATAAACGATGATGCAATAACAATAAAAGAAAACGAACTCGCTATAATCGAACACGCATTTAAATCAGGGTTCTTAGAAACTAACTTAAATATAAAAAGAACAGGTAAAAAAGTCGCAGTGGTCGGGTCCGGACCTGCAGGACTTGCAGTTGCCGATCAGCTAAACAAAGCCGGACACAGTATAACCATTTTCGAGCGAAACAAAAAAATAGGAGGAATACTCCGATACGGAATTCCCGATTTTAAATTAGAAAAAGATATCCTCGATAGACGTCTAAGCCTAATGAAAAAGGGAGGCATAGAATTCAAAGAGAATACCTTCATTGGTGCAGATATTCCAATCAGAGATTTACAAAAGAATTTCGATGCAATCTGCCTTGCCTGCGGTTCTCGAGTTCCGAGAGACTTAAAAATACAGGGTAGAGAATTAAAAGGCATACACTTCGCCATGGACTTTCTAATACAATCAAACAAACGGGTATGGGGTGAAAAAATACCCGAAGAAGCATTAATTGATGCAAAAGACAAAGAAGTCATCATAATCGGCGGCGGAGATACCGGAGCGGACTGTGTTGGTGTCGCAAAAAGACAGGGCGCAAAACTTGTTACACAGATAGAAATCCTTACAAAACCACCTGAATGTAGAACGGAAAACGAACCCTGGCCTTATTATCCATCAATACAAAAAAATTCAAGCAGTCATGAAGAAGGATGCGAACGGTACTGGTCGGTCTTGACGAAAAAATTTGCCGGAAAAGAGGGAAAAGTTCAAAAATTGCAATGCGTTAAAGTCGAATTCTCGCAAAGTAATGAAAAAAGCTGCCCGGTCATGAAAGAAATACCGGGAAGCGAATTCGAAATCAATGCTGACTTAGTAATCCTTGCCGTAGGTTTCCTGCATCCCGAACACAAAGGATTGGTGTCCGATTTAAATCTTGAATTAACCGACCGGGGTAACGTAAAAACCGACGAAAATTTTATGACATCTGGAAAAGGAATATTCTCAGCAGGCGATATGCATAGAGGACAATCTTTAATTGTATGGGCTATATCAGAAGGCAGGAAAGCAGCACATAATATCGATAAATATCTAATGGGGAAATCAAATCTACCTGTCTTTTAAAAAAGGAGATTTAATTTATTAAATGTGCGGCATAGTAGGAGTAATCAGCGATAAAGAAGTTGTCGTTAACATATACGATTCACTACTTATAATACAACATAGAGGCCAGGACGCTGCAGGTATAGTAACCTACTCTGATAGATTTAACATTAAAAAGGGCGAAGGGTTAGTAAGGGACGCATTCCAGGAAGAAAATCTTAATTTCCTGAAAGGCAATATAGGCATCGGTCATGTGAGATACCCGACACTAGGTGGAATGGGTGTAGAAAACGCCCAACCCTTTATCTCTACTACACCCTATGGTATAGCTCTTGCTTTTAACGGTAATATTATCAATTTCGACTCCTTAAAAGAAAAATTAGAAAAGGATAGCAGGAGAATAATCATCTCGACTTCGGACGCCGAACTCCTTTTAAACCTTCTTTCAGCCGAAATGGAAAAGAAGCCCGCTTTCTCTGCCGATTTTCTTTTCGAAGCAGTAAAAGGGCTTTTTGAAATTGTAAAGGGAAGTTACTCAGTAGTCGCCCTGATTAAAGATAAAGGCATTCTTGCCTTCAGAGACCCTTACGGTATCAAACCCTTAATATTCGGACAAAAGAACAATAGCTTTTGTGTTGTCTCGGAAAGCGTTGCTCTCGATACTTTAGGATATAAAACCCTACGCGATGTCTCTCCGGGAGAAGCAGTATTTTTCAGCACGGAAGGTAAATTATTTACAAAAAAAATCTCCGAAGAAAAACACTGCCCCTGCATTTTCGAATACGTATATTTTGCCAGACCGGATTCGACAATCGACAGCATATCAGTATATGAGGCAAGATTAAATCTGGGCAAGAATCTCGCGAAAGAAATAAAGAAAAAGAAAATAGACATCGATATAGTCGTACCCGTACCTGATACATCGAGACCCGTCGCCATTTCACTGGCAGAAGAACTAAACGTAAAATATAGAGAAGGATTGATGAAGAATCGATATATCGGAAGAACTTTCATAATGCCTCATCAGAGCAAAAGAGAAGAACTAATAAAAATAAAACTTTCTCCCGTAAAAGAAATCATAAAAGGCAAAAAAGTACTTTTAGTAGACGACTCAATTGTACGAGGAACAACTTCAAAGAAAATAGTACAATTAATCCGAGACGCAGGCGCAAAAGAAGTTCATTTCGCCTCTTCGAGTCCGCCCCTTAAATTTCCCTGCTACTACGGAATCGACATGCAAACAAAAGGAGAATTTATTGCCTGCAAAAGGGCTTTAGAAGAAATAACGGAAATTATTGGAGTTGAATCTCTTACCTATCAATCAATAAAGGGACTTATAGACGCTGTTTCGCGCCAAAAGGTTAAAAATTTTTGTACCGCTTGTTTCACGGGTGAATACCCGATTCCAGCTGAAGAGAAAGATATTCAAAGAATTGAGGCAAGTAGAGGGTGTAAAAGTTAATTTCCCAGAACGACAGTTTTTTTCGAAATTTGTCCTGAAGGATGGGTTAATAACAGCAGATAAACACCTGAATTTATTCCATCGGTTTGCCATGAATAAGAATGACATCCTCTACCAAACCTTCCCTCCAATAAAGTAGATATTTTTCTTCCTGTAATATCAACAAGCTCGATCCTTACGAAACCATCCCTAGGTAAATAGAAACTTAAAGTTGTATTTTTTAAAATAACATTACTTTCAATAATAAATTTAATTTTTTCTTCAGTATTTTTATCTTCCTCAACACCACTTGTCCCATCCCACCCGGCAAGACGGGCAAATAGGTTCCATGCAGCATAGGCTTTTAAATTCGCATTCAAAGGCCAGGTATGCATTGGGCGACAATTATACCAATCTACACCCTCTGTGTGAGAACCCTGCCATACTAAAGCCCAGTTTGAATCAGGTAGTATTGGAAACTCTCTATCCTGAGTTGGAGCAAGTGTACTATCAAAATATTGGGTTTCACCATCACCATTTGCATCGAAACAACAACCATCCGTAGGATGTAATTCTCTGTAACATCTACCATCTGGGTCATATGCCTCTATATCGGCAAAATCGTAAAGAATTTTATCGCCTCTAATACAAAAAGCTCTTATAGTATCATTGTTTTCTCGCAGGCGACTCCACGGGTCATCTCTGTCCAGATGACCGGTCATATAAACGAACTGCACTTGAGGATAATCAATTTCAAGTTGATTCATATTTGCAAGATAGTAATTTAAAATTGTATCGAGAGGCGCCCCTGAAACCTGACCACACCACGACCACATAATTACATTAGCAACTCCGTTGTAATCAGGAGTACCTGTCGCGTAATGCTCTAACTCGGAACCATCTTCGGAACCGCAGTCCCACCCCAGATATCGTCTTGTAGACCAGAGCCACGCGGTATAATGAGGGTATATAGAATCCCATCTGCCTAAATCCTCAGCCCCACCGTTATCCTTAGAAAATTGTAAATATACTGTAAGAACGGAATCGTAATTATCTTCACTGTAAATATAAATTCCATTACCGCCCATAAAAGCATCAAGACTATCCATCCCTGCAACAAGTTGATTTCCATGAGAGGTATGTTGATAACCAATAAGAAGTTTTACCTTAGCCGAATCTATCCAGTTAAGCGGAATATCGTTTATGTTCCTATAGGTATGGTCGATAATGATAGCCCCATTAAGAGATACGGCAAAAATTATGAACAATAAAAATAAAAAACGTTTCATATCAATAATTTTACAAACTCTTTCTCATTTTGTCAAGAAAGATTTGCGATGTCGAAAAAAACTCTTGACTAAACAGGACTATTCTATTAAAATCTTTTAATACAAAAAAGGAGGATAAAGTGCGTATTCTTAAAATCAGTATATGTTTATTATTAATAATTTTATTAACTTCCTGCGTAAGTGTCGTTTGGGTACACAGAGATTTCGATTCAATAAAAGATACCATAAAAACAATAGCTATTATGCCGCCACAATTCGAATATTTTGAAAGATCAGGAAGTTCCATAAACCCAAAGCCCGAGCGCAATTCGGAAGTATCGGACACAGTTTCAACTGCCCTGAATAGAGCATTACAAAAGGCGGGTTTTACAGTCAGCCCTTCCGGGTTAACTGACAGTGTTTTAACAAACAATCAGGACCTGTCTCAATGCCTTATTCGATCGAATAAGAAAATTTCGGAAATATGTGATTCTATAGACAAATCAAAAATTAAAAAAGAAAGTTATAAAATGGACCCGGAGATAAAAGTTTTTGCTGACCGGGTGCATGTCGACTACCTGTTGTTTAGCCTTGGTACGGTGGTCAAACCGCCATCTGGATTCGCCGCACTTTTTGATGGATCTCCGGGTGTTGCAGTAGGAATAGGTAATTTGTCGCTTTCAGTTAGTGAAAAGTTACCGAAAGATAAGGATGGAATGATTATAAAACTCGTCTTAGTCGATGCGAATACATCCGAAGCTATATGGCATAGTAGAACCTCAGGGCCGCAAGACGTAGATCCGTTTGATTTTAAACATCTTAAAAGTCTATGTAGGGAACTCCTTAGAAGTTTGTCAACATAAAAAAAATAGAACTATTGCTCAAAAACTATTTAAATTTGGATTAAAGTCTTTTAAGATTATAATCCTTACTTCCTAGACCAATACTTTCAGCTTTTCTGAAAAATTCTTTCATATCCAGATCGATATCGAGTAGCGCCTTCACTTTATCCTTAGTCACAAGCTCCTTTTTCTCCCAATTTATACCCGCAAGTGGTTCTGCTTTATCCACTAAATCTGCTGAAGCCGCATCGATTGAAACGATATCTTTAGAAAATAGAAAACCGATATCTTCGACTACAAAATCCTTAGTATACCCATAACAATCACAATGAGGAGTTATATCTGTCAGGGCATTTAAATAAGCGCATTTTTTTATCTTGTCGATCACTGCTTTTGCGTAATACAAAGTCTTGATTACGCATTCTTTTGTATTTGACCACTGAAACTCTATTGCGCCTTCTTTACAGGTTACGACACACATTCCACAACCAATACAGGTATCCTTATCCAACTGCGCGGTACCTTCAATATATATCGCGTTACTAGGGCAAGTAACAACACAGGCACCACAACCGATGCATTTTGAATCTATTACATCGGGCTTGATATCAGAATGGAGAAACAATTTACCCCTACGGGAAGCCATTCCCATACCTATGTTTTTTATAGCTCCACCATAACCAAACAATTCGTGAAACTTGAAATGAGTTAAAACAAACAGATAATCTATATCTTCAATTATTTTGCCCACATAAGCGACTTCATCCTTATAACTTTTAAGCTCAATACCAGTTTCATCTCTACCCCTTACACCATCGCCAACCATAAAAGGAGCACCAACTGCTTCGTAGGTAAATCCGTTCAGATAAGCATTTTCATGATGATCTACCCCATTCCATCTTTTACCTCTATAAAGGGAATTACAATCAAACAAAAACACCCTTGCCCCGCGCCTTTTCAACTCATCAACTATAACGCTTACGATCTCAGGCTTAATATGTGACTTGTTTCCCAATTCCCCTACATGAAGTTTTATACCTACATAATCTCCCTTTTTAACATCATCAAGATATCCGTCTGTTTTGATAAGTTCTTTTATCACTTCGGAAGCAGGCTTATCAGAAAAAGGAGTAAAAATTACATCACTCATATTAATCTCGCATCGCGAATTCAGCCCACAGCGGATAATGGTCCGAAATACGCCATGATAATTGGTTTTTTGTAAGACCCAGAGATTTTAAAGCCGTATCTGTAAAATCAAAACTTCCGCCTCGCAAGTATTGCAAAGATAAAGCAGGTGTTCCATCTTCTCCTGTAAACCAGGAAATCTGGTCGTAAAATTTATTTTTTTCTTTCGAACCAAAGATAGTTCGAGGAATTTTATTCATATCGTCAGGAATATAGAGTCCGGTAGAAACAAACGCATCATAAAGTTTATCTCCATATCTGTCGATATTAAAATCACCCAGAGCAATAAGATTGTGCCCCCAGGCGTTAATATCTTTTGCCCACTCTGCCAGCCACTGGGAAATTGCTT
The DNA here is from genome assembly GCA_964485935.1 of uncultured bacterium. Classification (GTDB taxonomy): domain Bacteria; phylum Hydrothermota; class UBA3072; order UBA3072; family UBA3072; genus JAFGHJ01. Next base: position 19,322 of record CAZALG010000005.1, read on the forward strand.
TAAGCTCCGGTACTCTATCTTCCGCCTTTTTTCCGTAAATGACATGCAAAGTAACGAGTATAAAAGTTTTATTCCCCGAAAGAAAACTTACAGCATATGGCGTCCGGGCAAATTGTTTGTCCAGATTACCCTGGGAAAATTCTGATAATTTTTCCTGCGGTACAACTAATTCGCAGGCAAGACCGGAAAGCCTTATTCTTCTTGTATCAAAAACAAACGCTAACCGCTCACCATTGCCCGGTGCCCCCTTGGTTACATCAGATAAAATAAGCCCCCAACTTGGACCAAGCACTTTTAGCATATGCCGCAATGATTTAAGATTAGCTTTTGCTTCCTGTATGGCTATTACATCGAATCTGGAAACTATCTCAGCAATACATCGCAGAGCATGTAAATCCCGCTTGGGACTATCTCCTGACTCTGCCTCCCACTTCTCAGTTAAATCCCCAAATGCTCGAAGGTTCCATGTAGCTATCAGTAAATTTTTATCGAGTGCTTTGGAAGGTATTGAACAATCAAGAGCATCTTGCATTGTTTTAAGTTCTTTAACAATTCTCTGGGACGGTAAATCTGTTACTTCTGGCATCCTACCTCCATTTTAGACTAAAGAGTACCTTCTATTATTTCTTTCGAAATAAGGGAATCCACATAGGAACTTCATTCATATATTTCTTGTATTCATCCCCAAAATTAGAAAGTAAAAGTCTTTCTTCGTAACGTGAAATATAGTGTAAAAAAACTATCGCAAAAACCCATACAACTGCGGCAGTAAGCGATATACGGAATATCAAAAGTCCAAGATAAAGCAAAATTTCACTAAGATATATAGGATGTCGAATAACACCGAAGACACTTTTCCTTATCACACAGGGTACTTCTCTCTTCTCGCCGAATACAATAGAAAGCCCAGTCCAGGCAAGAAAAGCTGATATCAACAATATAATTATTCCTAATGGAATTCTAATGAAAGGTAAAAAGTGTTCACCCTGAAAAGTTGAATATTTAAAGAAAAAAGTATCTGTAATCCAGACACCCATAAAAATAATGTAAAACATAATTTGTCCAATATCACCTAAATGGTTTTCCCCAATCAGGTCTTCCCTTCCCGCATGTTTCCTTATACGTTTGTCTTTAATTTGTTTTACCATTTCCTCTTCTCGCATAAAAATTTACCTCCCTGAAGTTTTTTTATTCATTCTTTCCTATAAATCATATTATACAGTAAGCCCTTTCCTACGTCAACCTAGTGAACAAGTACATCATTAAGGGAATAGATATTAAAGAGAATAAAAAGCTCGAAAGCAAAAACTGATTTACAATCGCACGGTTACCTCCGTTTCGGTCCGTTATGAGCGGAGTCGCGGTAACAGGAGGGGAGGCACTCTCAATCATTAAAATTAAAGCAATATTGTAAGAAGGCTTAATAAGAATTATTATTCCAAGCATAACAACAGGTACAATCAAATTCTTAAAAACTAAAAACTTTATAATTTCTTTTACATGCAATTCTCCTATATTCTTAAAATCTACTAGTATATTACCACCAAGTATTATCATAAGAAGGGGTACACTCATCGCCCCTACCATATCCAAACCTGAAATAACGAAGGACGGAATAAATACATTAAATCTGGTTAATTTTAAAACTACCGCCAGAACTGTAGCCACAAAAACAGGGTGAAAAATTTTCTTCCATTTTATTTTTCCTTTCCCTGCAAAAAACAAAAAAGAAGTACTAAAAAAGAAAGACGCATAAAATATCATAAATAAAAATAAATCTACTATATAATCCGAATTCCTGCCAAACATTCCGGACAAGATAGCAAGCGGGAAAAATATACCATTTTGATAAAAAAGCGATATCCCGAATTCTCTTTTATTCTCCTTTCTGGCAAAGATAAAGCCAATCAAAGTTAAAAGAAAAGCAATAACCGTAAAAAAAACCCACCATAATGGTAACTTCCACCAATTAGTTTTCATGGCGGGATTAAAATTGTTTATTATATTCGTAAATATAAGAGCAGGAAGGGCTATCTCAAGAGCAAGAGGTGAAAGCAGTGAAAAGAAACCCTTTTTCACCATCTTCCTTGTAATCATCCAGGCACCAATGATTCCGATGAAAAGGAGCATTGCAACAGCTCGAAAAGCGGAAATCATCACATTCATATCAAAAATTACTTTTCATCTTCTACAGTAAATTTTAAAACTCCGACATTCTCGATACCGGACTCAACGACATCTCCCGCCTGCATGGGCCCAACACCTTCCGGTGTACCGGTTGCTATTATATCCATAGGTTCAAGAGTCATAACATGTGAAAGGTAAAATATAAGATCTTCAACAGAAAATATCATATTTCTGGTATTACTATTTTGTTTTATTTCTCCATTTACCTTTAAATATATATCCAAATTATGGCAATCGACATCACCGGCAGGTATAATTTCAGGTCCCAACGGAGCAAAAGTATTATAACCTTTTGCGATATCCCAGGGCATACCTTCTTTCATTTCTCTTGCCTGAATATCTCTCGCGGTAACGTCATTAAAAACAGTAAAACCAAGAACATAATCCAATGCTTTTTCTTTTGGCACTTTCCAACATTTTTCTTTTATTATAGCTGCAAGTTCAACCTCATAATCAACCCTTTCTGAGGCTTTTGGTATTATAACTACATTGTTATTGCCGATCATTGCGGACGGCGGTTTCAAAAAAATCTTCGGGTCATCCGGCATGGATAATTCAAGTTCATTTATATGTTTCACGTAGTTTTTTGCGACTGCAAGAATCTTAGTAGGTTTTAATTCTATTAAATTTTCCTTGAATTTGATCTTCATAAGGATTATCGCTCAAATGACATTGGATTTTGAGCCATTACTCAAAAGATGTCTTTAGTTTCTGTTCTTTATTAAACCGCTCGATCGCAAGTTGAATAAGTCTATCGATTAATTCGGTATATGGTATACCGCTTGCTTCCCATAATTTTGGATACATACTGATTTTTGTAAAACCGGGAATAGTATTTATCTCGTTCACTAATATTTCATTATTATCACGCAGGAAGAAGTCCACTCTTGCCATTCCACTGCAACACAGAGTTTCAAAGGCTTTAACAGCATATTCCTGAATCTTTTTAACGGTTTCCTCCGGCAATTTAGCCGGAACTTCTAATTTGGCAACTTCTTCATCTAAATATTTTGTTTCATAAGAATAAAATTCACTGCTTACGACTATTTCCCCCGGTAACGAAGCCATCGGTTTTTCGTTACCGAGCACCGAACATTCTATTTCTCTGCCTGTTATTGCTTCCTCAATAATTATTTTTTTGTCATAATTAAAAGCGTTTTCTATTGCTTTTTTAAATTCCCCTTTATCATCTACTTCGCTTATTCCTACTGAAGAGCCTAAATTTGCAGGTTTTACAAACATCCTCTTTCCCAGTTTTTTAGCTAATTTATCAAAACTCGTATCTTTTATGCTTTCCTTATTAAAAACTTCAAATTTTGGAGTTGGTATCCCGGCATCGCGAAGAAGCCGTTTTAAAACGTCTTTATCCATGCCTACAGCTGAGCCGAGCACATCGGCACCTACATATGGTATATTTGCCATTCTAAGTAAACCCTGGATCGAACCATCTTCGCCGTAAGTACCATGCAGAATCGGAAATGCTACATCTATTTTACCTTTATGTTTATTATCCGAAATACCAACTAATTCATTTGAATTATCTGTAGGTACGAGAGCTACTTTTACATCCGCTTTATTTATCTTCGCGAGTTTCGGATTACTGCTTTCTAAGATGAATTTTGATTGTTCATTCAAATACCAAGTTCCGTCTTTATCTATACCTATTGGTATTGGCTCATATTTTTCCTTATCTATTGCGTCTATTACATTTTTTGCGGAAATGATAGATATTTCATGTTCTGCCGACTTTCCTCCGAAGATAATCGCGACTCTTATTTTATCCTTCAAATTAAGAACCTCCTTTTATCGGGACTGTTACTTTTGAAATTTAAAAGTTTTGATTTAAAAGTCAAGGATGAACTAAAAAATTACCACAGAGAACACAGAGAAAAACAAAATGCACAGAGAATGCAGAGAAAAATAAAAATATTTGTTTTGTTTAAAAACTCCAATACCTCCCAAAATTTTTCACATTTTGGAACTATAGTTTACGTCTTTTTGTCGCTAATTTTCAACCAACAAAGATAAATTATGTTCTTTTAGTTCCTAAAAATTTACGTATAATTAAAAAAAATATAATCGATAATATTATAGATAATATAAATATCTGCATGGAAACATGCTCTACTGCTTCACCACCCGGGGTCAAACCCTTAATTTCAATTACTTTAGATCTCAATAATAAAGTCGCAAACATGTTATTGAAAAAATGCAAAATTACTGGATAGATCAAATTTTCTGTCTTTAAATAAATATATCCAAGCATCATTCCCAACAAAAATATAGAAATAATAACCGAGGGATTAATATGTATTAAAGCAAACAAAATAGAAATTACTACTAACGCTTTTCAAAAACTATATTTACGGGTTAAGTTTCCTAAAAACAAACCTCTAAAAAAAGTTTCTTCCGATATAGCGGGAACAATATCTATAACAAATACGACAATAATAAATCTCACTATTCCCGGTCCTTTTGAAATGCCCGTTATAAAATCTCCCATTATAAATATTCTACCAAATATACCCGCGAATATGTTTTCTAATTCAGACGAAACTACGAGAAAAGATAACGAAAAAAGAAAAATAAAAAGGACTAAAAAGATATTTACTTTTTCGATTCGGATCAGTGATTTAATATTCGTCTTATATCTGAACCCCAAAATCAAGGCGAAAAAGAAAAAACTTAATTCAACAAAAATAAAATTTATAACATTTAACAAACTCGACGAACTTAAAACAGACATTAATTCAACAAAGTCGAGTCCCGGATTAATAAGACAATATATAACTCCGTATATCAACATGAAAACAAAAACCATAATTGACTGAATCATCAATAAAGCGATAAGAAAAAGTATTGTTTCCAATATGGTCAACTCTGCTTTCTTTTCCATCTTTATCAAAATATTATATTCAAGGAACTTTGTCAAGAATGATTTGCCACGAACACACCAGAACAAAATTCTATATCCTCTGTGGTTCAATTAGCATTCCGGGAAAGTTGAGTTTTTCAATTTTTGAACCTTGATTTATCATTTTGCTTTTTGATATTTAATCTTTACATTACAGTTTATTAAACCCCTTGACATGTCCTAACTTTTATCTATATTACTGGCATGAATAATAACGATACAAAAATCAATTCAATAAATAAGAACATCCAAAAATCTCTCAGGAGGTCATTTTTTAGTCCTTCGGAAAGAATCGTTCGTTATTACGTTTATCCTTACATATTCTATTATTCCTGGTGGCACAAAAACGAAAACACATCCGAGTTCAAAGCCTAAAGTTAACACTAATAACAGGGCAAATTTAAAAACTCGGAGAGTAAGAAAAATGTTTTTTTCTGTAATTAGCTATTACACAAAACTAAACAAAAAAACCGCACTGAACTGCAGTGAAACGAAGAATATTGTCAAAAATATAAAAAAACCCTCTGTGCTCCCTGTGGCTCTGTTTGAGAACATAAAAAACAAATTAAAAAATGGTGTGGTGGGGGCTCCGTGTCCTCTGTGTATCCGTGTGAGAGCATAAAAATGGAAAAATTAAAAATTGTAATACCAAAAGGAAGAATTTATGACAACATCGCAGATTTACTGATTTCTGCCGGTATATCTTTTAAAATTACAGGTAGAAATTATCGCCCACTGGTAAGCAATGAAAAAATAGATATAAAAATAATGAAACCTCAGAACATTCCAAAACTCGTTGAAATGGGAGCACGCGACATAGGTTTTACGGGTTACGACTGGATAAAAGAAGAAAAAGCCGACATAATCGAAGTTATGGACCTTGGTTTTGACCCGGTGCAAATAGTCTGCGCGATTCCATCAAAATATTCTATAAAAGAGCTAAAAAAAAGAAAGATTATCGTCGCATCGGAATATGAGAATATATCCAGGCAATTTTTAAATAAGAAAAAATACAAATTCGAATTTCTTCGTACTTATGGAGCAACGGAGGCCTTTCCGCCAGATGACGCAGACATGGTTATAGACAATACTTCAACGGGAACAACACTAGCGGAGCACAATTTAAAAGTAGTGGCTACGGTTATGGAATCTTCAACAAGATTTATCGCAAATAAAAAAGCCATGAAGAAAAAAGAAAAAGAAATTAATAAACTAAAGATGCTTTTCAAAGCTGTTCTGGACGCGAGAAAAAAAGTTTTATTGGAAATGAATGTTCCCTCAGATAAATTAGAAAAACTGGTAAAATTTTTACCCTGTATGCGCTCTCCGACAGTAGCACCTCTTTACAAGGAAGAAGGATACGCTGTTAAAATAGCAGTGGATAAATCCGATGTTCTCGATTTGATACCCAAATTGAAAAAATACGGGGCAAAAGACATACTGGAATATGAGATAAGCAAGGTGGTATTATGAAATACATAAGAAAATCGAT
>CAZALG010000006.1:0-7867 GCA_964485935.1 uncultured bacterium
TCTTTAAAAAGAAATTGCTGCAAGGGTCGAAAAATAAACCATTTTTTATCAACTACTTCACCAGAATGAACATCCAAGCAAATTTTACCTCCAGAAATAATTGTAAAAACGTAGCCAACCAAACAAGCAAAAATAGGAGGAAGCTGTATAAAAATAAAATCTGGTTTCTCTTTAAATAAAAAAAGGGGCATTTTCACAGAATAAATCAAATATCTAAATAAAGCAGGTATTTTAGGTGATGAGTTTATACCATACAACTTCAACCCGAATTTTCTGCAAATTTCTCTAGAACGAGTTTTAGGGAAAGCCCAAACAATAAAAACTGAATTTCCTTTCTTATCTTTCATCCTTCAATCTACTTTCTATTCTTATTGCGCTTAAAACCAAACCGATAAGAAAAAACATAGAATAAATATTATAATTTCTAAGGCCCCAACCTAACACACCTTGAAATAATATTGCAGTTATGCCACCTATTCCTCCAATAATAATTCCAGTTAAAGTCACATCAAACCTAGCTGATCGCAAATATTCAAAAACTACCTTATATAATTCAAATAAGAAAAAAAGAAAAAGTAAGAAACCAAATATTCCAACTTCGGCTAAATATAAGAGATATATATTATGAACGGGGAACTGAGGATATATAGCAGCAACCCCAATAAAGTCGTTCATTATCATATAATCAGTATAATTGTTTAACCCAACACCAAACCAGAAGTTCTCTTTGATTATAGGAAAAGCGTTTTTAAGAAGGTCAATTCTCACGTCAACGGCTAAAAACCCAAACCTAACAAACCTAAGATAAAGTATTTCCCATAAAAAAGAAATCGCTGTTATTATTAAGACTATAATAACTGTAATGCCGGAAATAATATATTTCTTCGAGGGTAAATATTCCTTAGCAAACACTCCAATCAAATAAACACTAAAAACCCCTCCTAATAAAGTACCAAAAATAGCCGCACGACCTAAAGTAAAAAGCAATGCCAAAAATGAAAATGTAAAAACGGTAAAATAGAGAACCTTCCACTTCTTAGCATTAGTTAGCAACGTCAAGGTTGCAAAGAAAGGAATATACAAGGATAAAAACTTTCCAAGCGTGTTTGCTTCTCTTAAGGTCCCAGTCGCCCTTCTAAATATTTGAGCTACATTAGTTATCTTTATTGGAGCTTCAGTTCCTCCAACAAGTAGATCCAAAGGCAACAATCCAAATTCTTGTAAAAACGCTATAAAATTTTCTAAAATTAAAACAGCAGAAATAATAATAATAACTTTTTTAAGTTTCCTTTTATCATCCACTATCATGTAAACAAATATACAAATAAATGCCGTAATCAGCATTTTAAGAGCCTCAAAGACAGAAGCAGGAAAGTTTAAAGCAGTAGCCACTGACACCGCTACAGAAAAAAGAGTAAACATAATCCATATTAATATAATACTACTAAATTTAATTCCTTCTAATACTTTCTTTCTGTAGAAAAAAAATATTATAATAAGCGATACTAAAAAAGCCACTAATACTGGATCAATTGCGAAATGTGCAGAAGCTCCACCAAAATGAGGTTCGGTAAATTTATTTAAATGATATTTATAAGGTAGAAGAGGCGAAAAAAAAAGAAGCGTTATTAAGAAAATCCAAATACCATCAGGGACTAAAAAAACAAATATCAAAAAAAAAGAAAGAGAACACAAAAGAATCAAGAATGTTTCTTCAATGAGAATAAAAAATAAACTTATCAGAATTACAAAAATAAGAAGTAAAAAAAATAAATTTTTATTTTCTTTTTTCAGTAAAAACATAGAAAGAAATCAAGATTAACATCGTAAGTAAGAAAGAACCCATCATATTTAACTTTATTTTTGGTGAAGAATAAAAATTCGGAGGAGTTGGTGGATCTATAATTTTTACTACCGGATTTTTACTAGTCAAATTAAATTTTTTATTAAATTCTTCTAAAACTTGAAGATAATATTTGCTTATCTCAACAGCTCTCTCCGGATCCCTATCTTCAACTTCAAATAAAATTTCTCCTTTAATATTGAATATTCCAAAACTGGTCCTTTTTTCCAGTATTTCGAGTGCTTCGCTCATATCTCTCGCTCCGTAAACTTCTATCAGAGAAAACTTCTCTACAATCTTTCTTCTGCAACTTTTACTTAGAATAAATATTTTAATAACTTGAGAGGTTATACCTTCCTCCATCTCAAAACCAGATATTCCCAATGCACCAACAATACCTCCTCCACCCCCCATTTCAGATTCAGGCATTAACAAAACAGTTTCCGCTGTATAGATTTTGGGAAGAAAAAAACTCACAATCATGATTAAAATAGAAACAGCAAAAGAAATTAAAAGAATTCTTTTCTTTCTTTCCCAAAATATTCGCCATAGTTCACGAAAACTTACAAATTCATTACTATCCATTAAAGGCCTCCTTAAAATCAACCTAATATAAAAATAAAGAATAAAATGTCAAGAGTTTACCTGGTTTCAGAATTCCCGTGATCTCACTGTAGAGAAAAGTTAACGAAAAACATTAAAAGCTTAACATAAAACATGTTACAAACTGAATTGGTCTGATAAGCTAGAAGATACATAAAGATTACAATAGATTTTTAAGTTCAACAATATTTTGACTTAACTTTTTCAAATAAGATTTTAATCCCGATTTCAGTTTTAATTCAAGTCCATCCCTATTCCTCAACATATATTCTATTAATTCTAATATCTCCTTATTATTAAAATTGTTTAACCTCACACAAAAATCCTCCATGCCAATATAATTCATAAAATCATTTACTTTCTCCGCATATGATATAGCAATCATAGGAGTTAAAGAAGAAAATGAAAAAATATTAGAATGCAAACGCATCCCAATTGTTAAATCAACAAAAGATAAAATTCGTGACATTTCAACAAAAGAAGGAACTTTATTATAAACATAAATATTCTTTGTCACTCCCATCTTTTCTATAATTTTGTTAATTACAAGTAAGTCGTCATCGTACCACACACGCCTAAATGGTAAAAAAATTAGATGTGCATTAAACCGTTTTATTGACAATGTAAGTACTTTAGAAAATTCGGAGATAAAACTCTTAAAGACTCTTTCATCGTTAGAAAAAAAACCTTTCTCAAACCAATGCCTTAAACTTACTAAAAATACAGGGAAGTTGTAAACTTTCTTCTTCTTTAAGTTTGAAAACAACAATGCTCCCGGATCACCTGTTACAATTATTTTGTTTCTAATCCCAATACTTCTAAGTCTCTCCAGAGAGCCAAAATCTCGTACTGTTAAAGAATCAAACTTATCTAATAAAAACTTGAGATATTCTTTTGATTCTTCAAATCTTATTTTTTCAACTCCCACTGAATATAACATAGATTTACAACCTTTTTCCATCGCAAGCTGAGCAATTTTTAAACTCTTAATTAAACTACTTGAATCTTCACCGTAGTCTTTCAATAATCCGCCACCACCCATCAAAAACACATTTTTAGAGTTCACTCCTCTTGTTAAAAAAGAAGTCATGTTAGAGAACAAAAACCTATGAATGGAAGGTAATTTATGTGTTTGATAAATTAAAGCTGGTTTTTTAGAAATTATGACTTTTTTATGCTTCGAATTCAAAGAATTTATCTGAAGTGAAATCTGAGATAAGATGGCCTCATCTCCTAAGTTACCAGCCCCATAACTACCGAATATAAATATCTTTCTACCTTTTTTTAAAACCTGATTAGCGGAAACCAGCATTTTTATACTATTACTCGCAACTTTTATTGAAAAACTTTTCAGCTTTTTATTAATTTCAAGCAGCATTAATACAATTCCAAAAGGTTTTTAAAAAGGAAATTAAAATAAACTTCTTTGCCATATAAAACACATTACCAAAATATCGAATCATTTTTCTATCTAATCTATTTTCATATATTTATTCACAATCTGTAAATCCATGTTTCCTTTTAGTATCTTTTGAATAGCTCATTCTTTATTCTTGGTATAAACATTTACAGGAGTCTATATAAAAATGCTAATTCATAATCAATAATTGCAAAATTTGGTAAGTAAAAAAAGACTAACATATATCAGATAAAGATTTAACAATTAATATATACTTTTTCTCCATGTTCTCCCAAGCAATATCTTTATATTTTCTTTTAGCAGATAATACTTGTTTCTTAAGATCTATTTTCCCATTGATGATCTCCAATAATTTCTCTCGGATACTCTCAATATTATCATCACATAGTAATAAATCATCTTCATCAAAATAATCTAATACTGAAGGCAATCTGGTAGTTAATACCGGCACACAATTATTAACATACTCAGAGAGTTTATTCGAGAATGAAAGATCTATAAATTTATTTCTCCTGAAAGTCAATATTCCCAAATTCATTTTTTTTAATACTCTTATTATTTCTTCATGTGAGATTTTCCCATGAAATATTACGGTATCTTGTAAATCTAATTCCTTAACTAACTTTTCCAAACACGATTTCGTTGGACCATCTCCATAAATATTAAACCTAAATTTCATAGCTGTTTTATTCTTTACCAAAGAAATTGCTCTGATTGGTAAATCCAGAGAATACAAATCGGTTAAGATCCCATGATATACCATTTCGAAATATTCGGCTTTAGAGATATTAAACCCGCTATCAGGACTGAAGTAATCGGTGTTCATAATCACAACAATATTTTTGATATTATTCCTATTAACAAATATTTCTTTTATTTTATCGGTAACAGTAACGACATAATCTGCAAAATGGAGAGTGGAATATTCAATAAACCTGCATACTTGGATTACAAATGACTTCTTTTTAGAGCCAAACTTATACTGAAAAAATTCAGGTGTTATTTCATGCATATCTAAAATAACTCGTGCTCCAAATATTTTTGGTATTAAAGTGATAAAGACAAGAAAATCCGGCATATTATGGACATGGATTACACTGTATCTCTTTTTTAAAAAGAGAAAATTCAAAAATAAAAATGAAGATGCAAAAAATATGAAATACTCTAATAAATACCTCAGAATTGTTGTTCTCTTCTTGGGAATACCAACCCTGTAGATTGTACCATTTTGATATTTTTCCTTAAATTTCAGGTTTGGTTCCTTAATGCTTATTATATCCACTTTGTACCCATTCTTGGAAAGTGAATTTACATACTTCCTAACCCGAGGATCCTCAGGAAAATAATTCTGAACAACCATACATATTGGTTTATTTTGTTTCATTTTGATGTACTTATATCTGTATTTCTTAAATTCATAAACTTTTAGTAATAACTTCTAATATCCTATCAGCTGTCTTACCATCCCATAGAGAAAGACTTTTTGTTGTTTTTGCATTACCTTCTAGTATCCTCTTCGTTTCTTCAATTATTCTAACCGGATCACTACCAACCAACACATTCGTACCTCTTGTTATGGTAAAAGGTCTTTCTGTATTTTCCCTTATAGTTAAACATGGAATATTCAAATATGTGGTTTCCTGCTGAATACTGCCTGAATCAGTCAGAACGAATTTTGAATTTTTATATAATCTTAAAAAATCCCTGTATGAAAAAGGCTCTATAACTTTAATATTATCTCTATCAAACTCGATATTAAACTCTTCAATTCTTTTTTGAGTCCTCGGATGTGTTGGGAATACTATCTTTATTTCTTTTGAGATAGTATTTAAAGCCTCTACAATACCCTTAAAAGTACCTTCATCATCCACATTACTCGGACGATGTAAAGTAAGAACAGCATACTCTTTAACTCTAAGATCCTCAAAAGGAGGCTTATCTAAATCAGGTGTTCTTTCCATCTCCCAGATTAATGTATCTATCATTATATCACCAACAAGATATATTTTTTCTTCAGGAATTCCTTCCTTCTTGAGATTTTCATTCGCCTCTTCCGCAGGCGTAAAAAGATAATCTGAAATAGCATCAGTAAGTAGTCTGTTTATCTCTTCAGGCATACTTCTATCAAAACTTCTTAGACCAGCTTCCACGTGAGCTAAAGGGATATGCAGTTTCGCCGCGACCAGTCCGCATGCTATTGTTGAATTTACATCACCGACCACCACAATAATATCTCCTCCCTCATCGGTAATAAATTTCTCAAACCTTTTCATTAACTCACCGGTCTGCTCTCCATGAAGACCTGAGCCCACCTCAAGATTTACGTCAGGTTCTCTTATTCCAAGTTCATCGAAAAACCATTGCGACATATTATCATCATAATGCTGTCCTGTATGAACGAGAACTTGCTCGATATTATCGGCTCTTTCAGCAACTCTCATAATTGGAGCTATTTTCATGAAATTAGGTCTGGCTCCAACTACATGAATAAGCTTCATTTAAAATACCGCTTAGGTAGTAAAAAATGTTTCAATATGCTGAATTACATAATCCAGCTGGTTATCTGTTAACTCGGGAAATACCGGAATAGATAAAACCCGCTTTGACATCTCCTCAGCCACAGGAAAATCCCCCTGTTTATAACCCAGATATTTAAAACAGGGTTGTAAATGCAAAGGCAACGGATAGTAGACTTTTGTCCCAATATTATTTTCTTTAAGATAATTTTGAAGTTTATCTCTTTTACTCTCAGTAACTTTAATTGTATATTGATGATATATATGATAATTATATTCTTTAACTTCGGGAATCTCAATTGATTCTATTCTTTTAAATTGCTCATTGTAATAATTTGCGTTCTTTTTCCTACTTTCAGACCACTTATCAAGATAAGGAAATTTTGCATTTAGTATCGCAGCCTGCATAGCATCTAATCTACTATTATAACCTATCATATCATGATAATATGTCTTACCTGAACCATGTTTCCTTAGTTTTCTTACTTTTTCTGCAAAATCCCCGTTGTTTGTAACAATCATACCTCCATCACCATAACCACCAAGATTTTTGGAGGGGAAAAAGCTAAAAGCACCTGAAAGCCCTACAGAACCTGCCTTTTTACCCTTATAATTAGCTCCAATTGCCTGACAAGCATCCTCAATAACTGCAAGATTATATTTTTCTGCAATATTCATTAAAGGGTCCATATCTACCATTTGACCATATAAATGAACAGGAATAATTCCTTTTAATTTTTTTCTCACTTCAACCTTATCAATTAAAAGTTGTTCAATTTTTCCTACATCTATATTGTACGTTTCTGCATCTATATCTACAAAAACGGGAATTGCTCCAGAATTCACTATAGCTCCTGCTGTAGCAAAAAAAGTAAAAGGAGTAGTGATTACCATATCACCCTCGCTCTCTCCTATACCAGCTGCACGTAAAGATAAAAGGATAGCATCTGTTCCACTTGCAACACCAATTGCATGTTTAACTTCACAATAATTAGCAATTTCCTCCTCAAATTTCCTTACTTCTTCACCAAGAATAAAATTTTGAGATTTTAAAATTCTATCTATAGCACTATCAATATCACTCTTAATAGAGTTATATTGCGCTTCAAGTTCTAAAAGTGAAACTTCCATAATTAAATATTTTCCTTTTTTCTAAGCATTTCTTTATCAATAAATTCATATCTTTGAGAACATTTACCACAAACTATCTCAGCTTCTGTTGTATCCAATTTTCTACCGCATTCGCACATCCATCCTTTTATCTTCCCAGGTACTCCATACATAATAGCATAGTCCGGCACATCTTTTGTAATAACAGAACCTGCACCTATAAAACAACTTTTCCCTAATGCAACACCACAAACTATAGTAGCATTTGCACCTATAGTTGCCCCTCTTTTCACATGTGTCTTAAGATATTCACTCTTCTCTTTCGGATACGCTGACCTTGGAGTATCTACATTCGTAAATACCATAGAAGGGCCA
>CAZALG010000006.1:7877-23311 GCA_964485935.1 uncultured bacterium
AACATCATCTTCTAATATTACACCTTCATACACTGACACATTATTTTGTACCTTGACATTCTGACCTATTTTAACATTCGGGCCTATACAAACATTTTGTCCTAAAATACAACTTTCGCCAATTACAACACCAGACATTATATGAGAAAAATGCCAGATTTTTGTTCCTTCCCCAATTTTAACGTTATTATCTATATAAGATGATTCGTGAACAAAATAACTCATATTTACTTTTCCTTTTTTAATGATTCCTGAGCTTTTTCTAATACCTTGATAACTTTAAGGCCATCATATCCGTCACTTCGTGGCTGTTTTTTTCTCTCAATACACTCCAGAAAATGGCTACAAGCTTCAATAAGAGGCTCCTTTAATGGAATATTTGGCATATATATATCTCCATAACGAACACTTACACTTCTTTCTTCGCTCCATTCTACTCCTTTATCGAAAATAGCCAACTTATTCCTAGGTTCCATATCATCAAAAACAGCCATTTTATCACTACCAACAACAGTAAGCCTTCTAACCTTATTTGGATCAAGCCAGCTTAGATGTGCATGCGCATTTATACCATCTGGAAATTTTAAATGTAGAAAAACAGTATCTTCGATACTCTCCTTTGACTGAATATATGCGCCTCCGGTAGCTGAAACCAAATACGGTTCTTTATCCAACAGATAAAGATAAACAGATATATCATGGGGAGCAAGACTCCATAATGCATTTTCATTTGAGCGAATTATACCTAGATTCAATCGTTGACTGGAAATATAGTATATATCACCCAACACCCCTTTATCTATTAGCCTTTTCAATTCTTCTACAGCCGAATGATACTCAAGGAGATGATCCACCATAAGAGTAAGCTTTCTCTCTTCCGCGATTTTAATTAATTCTTCTGCCTCTTTTACATTAAGAGTGATGGGTTTCTCAACCAAAACATTTTTATCGTACAACAGGGCTTGTTTTGATAATTGGTAATGATATTCTGCAGGTGTTGCTATTACAATCGCAATTATCTTTTCGTTGGATAAAATTATCTCAAAATTCTCTTCAAATTTTATTCCAGGGTACCTAATTCTTAACTTTGCTAATTTATCTTTGTCTATATCGTATACAATAACATTTTCGCTTCCGATAAGAGAACAAAAACTCCTCACCAAATTAGCACCCCAGTTTCCGGTTCCTACAATACCAATTTTCATGATTTTTAGTATAGCAAGAGTTTGAAGTTTGTCAAGACTAGGAACTTTTTAGCCTTTTTAATTTAACTAACATATTTGCAATACACTTATAAGAAAAAACATCTATTTATTTTCTCTTATACGAAGCTTCCCGCACACAAATACTGAATTTTAAGCTGTAATTAAGATATCAACAATAAGAGTCTAAAGCTAATAATTTATGTTTAGCATAAATTAAATATAAAACTTTTCAAAAATCCCAGGCTAATTATAACACTAGTTTTATTTATGCCCTGAAAATTTTACGACTTTTAATATCAGAAAGAGCATTGCGTGTATCTATAACAATAGAAGAATTATCAACAATATTTTTGTAATCGATATTTGAATGGGCTGTAATTATAATAACAGCATCCTGCTCTTTTAGAAGCTTTTCTGTCAGTTTTACTGAACTCATCACCAAATCGGTCTGCCTCATATCATATATTTCTGGAATATAAGGGTCATAATAAGACACTTCCGCTCCACCTTCCTGGAGAAGCTCTATTATCTTTATACCGGGAGATTCTCTTGCATCATCTATATCCTTCTTATAAGCAACTCCTATAACAAGGACTTTCGAATCCTTTAAAGATTTTTTTCTCTTATTCAAAGCGGAAATAGTCTTCATCACCACATATTTGGGCATCATTGTATTAATCTCACCTGCAAGTTCAATGAAACGTGTATTAATGCCGAACTTCCGCGCTTTCCAGGAAAGATAAAAAGGGTCTATCGGGATACAATGCCCTCCAAGACCCGGACCGGGATAAAATGGAGTAAAACCAAAAGGTTTTGTCTTAGCTGCCTCGATAACTTCCCACACGTTTATTCCCATCTTATCAAATATAATTTTAAGCTCGTTTACCAGTGCAATATTTACTGAACGATATGTGTTTTCCAATATTTTCGTAGCTTCTGCTACCTCGGCAGAAGAAACTTCTACAATTTCGTCGAAAACGTTTTTATAAATTTCAACAACCTTTCTTCCGGACTGCTCGCTAAGCCCACCCACTACCTTTGGAATATTCTTAGTAGTGAATTCTTTATTGCCTGGATCTTCCCTTTCAGGTGAAAACGCGAGATAAAAACCCATATCTAATTTATTACCACCAGTTTCAAGTATCGGAAGTAAAACTTCTCTGGTAGTACCGGGATAAACGGTAGATTCAAGAACAACTATAGCTCCCTGCTTTAAATTTTCAGCTATCACCTTTGCCGAATCTTCAACAAAGGACAAATCAGGTTGACGGTATTTATCGAGCGGAGTAGGCACACAAATAGAAACCAGATCCACTTCATTCAGCCTGAAAAAATCGCTTGTAGCAGTAAAAAGACCGGAATTAAAAAAATCTTTGACTCTATCCTCATGTATGTGCTTAAGATAAATTTCTCCTCTTGAAAGCTTGTCGATCTTTTTCGCATCAATGTCAAAACCAATCGTTTTGTAACCGGAACGTACAAATTCCATCGCCAGAGGTAACCCGACATAACCCAACCCAATAACTCCAAGAACTTTTTCGCGTGTTTCCTTACTATCTTTCATAGATTCAATATATTACTACTTAGGCATGTGTCAAGACTATGCCACCACCCACAACCTTTTTTTACCACAGAGATCACAGAGAAAAAAACGAATACACAGAGAGCACAAAGATTCTTTTTTGTTAAACCCACCCCACAACCCCAAATTATCTACACACTGAGACACAAAGGACACTAAAATTTTAGTCTGTTGGTCAGTTAGTCCGTTGGCCTGTTTTTCCCCCTCACCAACACACTAACAGACTAACTGACAAAATACATTAAAATACTTGATTTTAAAACATTTTCTTCTATATTCGTACAAATATGCATAAATATTTTAATAATATCAGGAGAATTCTTAAAACAATAGATAACCCTTTAAAAAAATCGGACAATGTTTCTGAAAAAGATAAGCTTGAAAGAGAATTTTATGATAAAGAAGCAGAAAAGTATTTGCAAAATTTTGACGAAAATTTATTCCGATACGATGAAAACGAACCACTTCCCCCAAGACATAAATTCTTCTACTCGCTATTAGAAGACGTTAAAAGTAAACATATACTTGATTGTTGTTGCGGATATGGTTTTACTTCAGTAAAACTCGCAAAGCGAGGAGCTTTAATAACAGGTATAGATATATCTCCCAGGATGATAGAGCTTGCAAAAAAGAATGCTGAATTCAATAATATCTCTAAATCTATAAATTTTAAGGTTATGTCAGCACAGGATATGTCATTCGATGACAATACATTCGACTACGTAGTTAGTCTGGTAGGTTTGCATCATCTAAATTTAGAACTTGCCGGGAAAGAAATAAGACGAGTATTGAAAGTAGGCGGAAAAGCGATTTTTCTTGAGCCAAGGATTCCCTTCAGGTGGATTATGGCTTTCAGAAGTTTAATACCTAAAACTTGTAATGAATCTCCGGGTGGAGGCTCTTTGAGCGATGAAGAAGTCTACGAATTTTCCCGTAATTTTTCAACCTATAGTATATATTATTTTCAATTACTAAAAAAACTTTTTCGTGGAACACTTTCGAATAAGTTTTCCTCTAAAATAGATAACCTCGATTCACTGCTTATCAAAAAATTTCCGATTTTAAGAAAACTTTGTTGGGCTTTTGTACTTGAGTTTACAAAATAAAAATAGAAAATAAAAAACTTTTGTTAATCTTGTGAAATATCCTGTTTCAAAATTTGGTGGTTTTTTAGTCCTTGACAACGAAGACTAATAATCTAATTTTCCCCAATGAAAGAAGAATTTGGAGCCATTCCCTTTTTCGGACCCGGAAAAATGGTAATAGATATAGGATGCTGGGATAATATCGAACCTTCAATAACACTGGCATCAAAAGGAACCACTGTTTTCGCGATAGACCGTTATCAAAAAATGACTCAGTTTAAAGAAAAACTTAACAATTCCGTAGAAAGTAAAAAAATCAGTAAAGAAATTTCAGAAAAAATAATTCCGTTAAAAGCAGACGCAATAAACCTGCCTTTTCCGGAACAATGTATCGACGGAATACTCTTTCTGTATTCGGTATCCTGGCTTGAACAGTTCGGAACCGAATCTTTATTAGCTTATAAGGAAGCTATGAGAGTCTTAAGAGACGACGGCCTCGTAATAATAACAGAATCGAATATCGAGCGAGCTACAATCCAGGAAAGATTTTTAAACACTATGATGAAAACGGAAAGAAACGGGAATATTGTTATCGGAAGAAAATTCGCACCCGAAGAGGAACTTTTCTAAACCACAAAACAAACAAAAAAGAATTGGACGCAGATAAACGCAGATTGACAGGATTTTAATTGTGTGTTTAAAACACAACCACACAACCCAAAAAAATAATTTTACTACAGAGAACACAAAAATAAAAAAATATATTTTGTTGTTTAACCAAATCCTAAATCCAAAATCCCAATCCCTAAATCAGGACGCAGATAAACACAGATTTAAAGGATTTTTTATTGTCTTCCTAAAACCCAAGACCTAAGACCTAATACCTGGCTTATCTTCCCACCGAAACGACTTCCTTCTCTATACTCCTTGCTCCGCTGTCTGCATCTTCTATCAATAAAAAAACTACATAAAGACCAGTAGGAACTATCTCATCCCTACTATCTTTTCCATCCCAGACCCACTCTCCTGCTTCTCCTCCATAAACCTGCGAATTTTCACGTAAAAGATGACCTCTTCTATCGAAAATCTTAAGCGTTACTTCATTTCGCAAATACGGAAGGTTAAATGAAACAACACTCATCTCATCTACCCCATCACCATCCGGAGTAAAATGCGCAGGAGTTACAGAAAGAGCAACATCCGTTCTCTTATATTCAGCAAATACGGAATTCCGGGCTCCGGGTGTTCCTCCTTCCAGGGCTGACTGCCCCCAATTAGTAGAATTATTAGCAGGTATATCCGGATTAATTCTTTCTAATGAATAATTTCTCTCGGCATCATTGCCGGAATAAATCACCCTATCCAAAACAAATCCATTCTCATCAAACAAAAAAACGCTGTCTCCGTTGTTTGAAAGAGATAAATCCATCTGTAATAGAGATGAAGAAATTCCGCCGTAATAACCCAAAAAAGAAAGTGAATCCGAAGAGATCACGATATAATCGCCGGAAGCAACTTCTGTTTTCCTGGCAGAAACACCATTCAGTGAAAAAGAATCAAGAGAAACTTTATACGCAGACCGATTAAAAAGCTCTATCCATTCAGGAGGCTCTCCAGGCGCATACATAATCTCATTTATAATGATATCTGAAATTCCCTCGCCTATTCTAATTCTCTTAAAAATAGTTTTCTCTATTAAATCGAAACCTATCAAATAAAACCCTTCTGAAGATAACGAAAAATCAATTCGGAAAGAAGAATCCTGCGAAACTTCAGAAAGAACAAAGCTACCAATCAATTCTCCTTCATCGATAATTTTATTACGATTCTCATCACTGAAAACCTCTACAGCTCCGCTTAGCTCCGAATCATGATGATTGAACAAAAGAACTGATACAGTATTACCCAGAACCCAAAGAGAATCAAGCGAAAAATCAGGAAAAGAATAAACCGAATTTTCTCTTCCGGGCGTAGAACCGGAAACACTTTCACAAAGATTCCAATTTTCCGGTACATCACCAGTATAGGGGTAAACCCTTTCCACGGAAATCCCATCCGCAGGGCTTAAAGGATAATAATACGTAGAAACAGTATCACCGTCAGGAGAAATAAGAGCAATCGGATCAGTGTTCGCAAGCCCATTTCCTATTGTTGTATTACCCACCGTAAGCAATAAGCACGAAGGGACACCATAGGGCATATAATTTTCACCCGTATCCACATATTCGGGATCCATAACAAGAGCAAACTCTCCCGGCATAAGCACAGAATTAGAATCAGCAGAGAGAGAATAAAAAGGCACAATTTCATCTACAGCATCGAAATCAGTAATCTGCCAGCCATTTAAATCAACCGCGTCAGGACCAATATTAAAAATCTCAACAAATTCATTTCTGTCTTCAGGAGAACCAACCCCACTGGACCCGAGAGGGTTTGTCATTATCTCGTTAATACAAACAGCCGAAAACAACCAAAACAAGAAATACATCTCGAGTAATTATAGAAGAAAAACATTGATTGTCAAGAACTATACCCTATGGCAAAAATGGAGAAAAAACCTCTTTTTATCCATAAACAAATCACAAAAAAGGCAAAAATAAATTATGTGGAAAAGTTGTTAAAGAATATTTATTTGGGCTTTAAGATATTGAAAAACATAATCTTACGCTATCCAACTTATCCACAAGGGTTTAATATAAACCTTTAATTAATAGAAACTTAATAAAATCTTAACAGTGCGGTCAAACTCATTTCCTCTACATTTTTTTTGTATCGTATTTTACCCTAATGGAAAACTCCTATCGGAAAAAACCTGAAATAGAGTCACTATAAGCCGAAAATTTCTTAAAAAAAATTCTTAGAATTTTTTTATTGCAGATAACTCTAGAGATTTCCCTGGCTCTTAAAAGTTGATAAATTGTGGAAGATAAGTTATCGATAGAAGACATTCTAATGAGGCGAAGCTTCTTAAATGTAAAAATTAGATAGTAAAATGTAAAATTACAAATTAAAGTTCAAAAATAGAAAACCTACCACCCTCGATTATTATTTCAACCATAAAGGACGTAAATATCTTCTTTTCTTTTTCCACTTAACTACTCGACTATTTGTCAATTTTTTATAGATTATTCGAGTCTATATACAAAAACAACAAATTAAACTAATAACACAAATAACTTTTAATTTCTTGTATTTGAAGGAAAACATAATTTTGCATTATAATATGTCATTTTGCTTTTTGATTTTTGATATTTGATTTGCCAGAAAAAGACGAAGAAATAAAACGGTATATTTTTTGCAAAAAAACAAAAAGCTTACTAACAGTACTATAGGGAAGCGGGCTTCTTAATAAATTAAACCCGGAGCGAAAAGCCCCGGGTTTAATTAAAGATTACACCATTTCTAAAAAAGCAATCTTATTGGGACAAAGTATTGCTAAAACCCCACTTCAACTGAACCATTAAAAGGTTAGCGTCGGGTATGGCGCTTTTATAAATAGTCTTCTGTCCCTGAATTTGAAGAGCGACCTGAGGCCTATCCTTTGCATCTCTAATAATATTCCAGTTTAAACCCCCGATGATACGAGTATGACCATCATCAACGATATCCGCATCCACGTCCCACATATCAAATCTGCCGACAATATCTACATCGACATTCATTAATTCTTTAAGCTTAACGATAGGCATGATCATAAATCCGCTGCTTTTAACATCGTACCTATTTTGAAAGAGATACTCGCCAAAGAGATCAAAAGGACCTTTAGAAAGTCGCGCCAAACCTGAAACTGCAAGTTTATCAGCATCCGTGAAGTATAATACGGAACCACCAAAAGTAAAAGACGAAACGAGTTTAAGTCTTAAATTACCCAGAAGCTCAGGAGTGACGTCTAAATCGCTGCCGGTTACGGTATACCCTTCCCCGTTTAAAACAGAAACGGAATATACTCCTTTATTACCAGGTAAATTTCCGCAAATAGCAATTCCATAATCGGCAGACTTTGCAACACCTTCAACTTCTTCCAAAACCTTCTCTATTGTAATATATTCCCAATCATAGCCGAAACCAAAATAATGTTGAATTATACCAACACTAATTTTACTTTCAGGTATGGGCAAAATATCTGCAAAATTAAGGAAGGCGTACTTTACTCTAACACCACCTCCTGAAGTAGAAGTTCCATCCGAGAAAAAGTCGAGATTAAATCTACCATCTATCTTATCCGTAATAGTTGGCTCGACTCTAAAATATCCTCGTTTTAAAGCAAATTCGCTTCGGGGTACTTCTATACCCCATTCATTATTTACAATCTCACTCGTATATCTATTCCACAAGAGCATAGAGATTTTTGTCTCTCCACCAATTAAACTTATGGGGACTACAAAAACAAAAAACAACATGGTTGAACAAACAAAAAACTTAAAGACACTCATAAAAACCTCCTTTTGGTTTCCAAAATTACAAGAATATCATTTATTAAATTACTTAATAACCAAGATGACAATATCGATTCTAAAGAAAAATAACCAATGATTAAAATAAACTATTAACTATTTATCAACCACTGTCAAGGTCAAAAAATATGCTAACAGCTATCGTCTTTCCGCTAAGCCACTCACACAATATATTTTTTTTATATTTTGATAATTCAGAAAAGTGAGCTGTAGCCGAAAGCCGTTTTTTCGTCTTGACATTATATATATTCTATTTACAATGAGAAAGTTATTCTTTTTTAAATTAATTTTTACTTAATAAAAAAGAATGATTACTTTAAAGCACTACAAAATCACATTGGCTAAAAGGCAAAAAATTAAGAGTAAATAATAATCAGAAGGAGTAGTTATATATTGAGAAATATAGGCAACCTGTCATATTTTGGTAAAGACTTAGAAGATATGGCTTTTGCCAAGAATTATCATAAATGGATATTGGAAAGATTTGAACCATATCTTGGAGATATTGTTGCGGAAATCGGTGCCGGAACCGGGAACTTCACAAGCCTTCTAATTAATACAGAAATAAAACGTATATGTGCCTTCGAGCCTTCAGATAACATGTATCCATTGCTTAAGAATAGATTCCAAGAAAAAAAAGAAGTTGTAACTATAAACGCTTTTTTGTATGAAAAATATCAAAAATTTCCGGAATTTTTTGATACAGTTCTTTATGTAGACGTCTTAGAACATATAGAATCGGATGAAGAAGAGTTGAGGTATGTGTACGAAATTACTAAAAAAAATGGATTCATTCTAATTTTCGTACCGGCACTGCCATTGTTATATAGTGAATTTGATAAAAAAATTGGGCATTTCAGGAGATATTCGCAAAAAAAACTTATAGAAGTTGTCAAAAAAAGTGGTTTTTCAATAGAAAATATTGGATATTTCGATATAGCCGGCGCAATACTCTGGTATATTGTTTTTGTTCTTTTTGGCAAAACAACATCAAAAACCAATGTTTCTCTGTACGATAAATTTATAGTACCACCAATGCGGTTTTTAGAAAATATCATAAAGCCTCCGATAGGAAAAAATTTACTACTTGTCGGAAAAAAAATCTAAAAACAAATTTATTGCCTTACTGTTTAAACCAGTTCGACTGTCTTCCTGTAAGTCTCACATAAGAATTTTTTCAGAAAATCACCATCTTCATTACTTTATTACCATTTCATTACTTTACTACCATACGCATAATTTTTCAAAATAAAAAAACATTTTCTTCTTGACTTGCACAAAAATATGTTTACATTAAAATTCGAATAAAGCATAGTTTTTTATAATGTTTATAGAAAGAGGTGATTTTGAAGTTATCAGTAGTTATACCTGTTTTTAATGAAAAAGAAACTATAAAGAAAGTCATCGAAAAAGTAAAAAAATCTCCTGTAAAAAAGGAAATAATTATAATTGATGATGGTTCTAATGATGGAACAAAAAAACTGCTACAGGATGTAAAAAGAGAATCAACTACCAATTATGATATAAAAATATTGCATCTCGACAAAAATCTGGGAAAAGGTCAAGCCATCAAAAAGGGTTTATCATTAGCAAATGGAGAATATATAATAATTCAGGACGCTGATCTCGAGTATGATCCGAATGAATATCCAAAATTACTTAAACCCATTTTAGATAAAGAAACGAATGTCGTTTTTGGCTCCAGACTTCTTTATAAGAATAAAAATTCGAGACGTAATCGGCTTTTATTTATCGGAAGAGTTTCAATAAGCTGGATCACTAATATTCTATTCGGCAGTAACCTCACCGATGTCTATACGTGCTACAAATTAATCCCCAATGAGTTAATTGGGGGCTTTGATATAACAGCAAATGGTTTTGAATTAGAAGCAGAACTCACAGCAAAAATACTTCTTGCGGGAAAGAAAATAAAAGAAGTTCCCATTAATTACAATCCTCGTTCAAAAAAAGCCGGAAAGAAAATTACATGGATAGATTGGTTCAGGGGGGTAAAAATGTTATTACTTCTAAGATTGAAAAACAAAATTAGAGCACATAAATACACATGATTTTGTCAACATAATTTGAATTCTTTGGATGCCTTCGATTCTCCCACATGTCCTACATGTAAAAAATTATGGGAACGTGAGGGAAGTTCTCTGACTCAGAACTTAGGACACATTACTAATGACTATCTTCAGGACTTTGTGAATTAGCGCCTTCGTGGCTACAAAAAATTTAAGACTTGACAAATAAGCAAAAAAGAATATGATTACCTAATTGTTTATTTATGTATCATTGTATACCCAAAAACCCAAAGGAGGTTTTTTTAGTATGGCAGAAGGTAAAGTAAAATGGTTTAGTGACAGAAAAGGATACGGTTTTATTACAGCGAATGACACCTCACAGGACATATTTGTCCACACAACAGCCCTTAGTGAAGGTCTGGTTACACTTTCAGAAGGAGACGAAGTTGAATTTGAACTTACAGAAAGTGATAAAGGACCAAAAGCCGAAAAAGTAAAAAAGATTCGTTAAACTTTAGTTCTCAATATAAAGTTTCGATAAATAAAAAATAAAAGACAAAACCTCAGTTTTGTAGTATTATTTGCTACGTTAATTAGTTTGTTGTTCGTAGTTCGTCGATAAAGTCGGTCATCCGTCTGGTTCTTCGCTTTTTATAATAACAGACCAACGGACTAACCGACCCACAGACCAACAGTTTAAAATCTCCGTATGCTCTGTGTGAGAATATTTGCACAGGGTTGGGTGCACTTGATTTATTATAGTAACCCTTTATATTTGTCTCTAAATGGAAAAAAAATAAATGTACGACAAAAGAAAAATAATAGGCTTCTTATCTGTATTAATCGTTTTAATTTCTACGTATTTATACACCATCGCTCCCACTGTTTCGCTCTGGGATTGCGGAGAATTCATAGCCTGTGCGCACATTTTAGGAGTAGCACACCCTCCGGGAACGCCTTTTTTTACTTTACTCGGCAGAATATTTGACATCATTATTCCCTTTAATGAAGTAGCAAAAAGGATAAACTTTCTTTCTTCTCTCTCATCCGCTATAGCGGGGGGGTTCCTTTACCTTATCATACTATCGGTTTTTCAGCGATTCAGGGAAAACAGAGGAAAAAAGCTACCTCTAAAAATTCATCTAATCGCAATTTTTTGCTCTATTGGAGCCGGACTTTCTTACAGTGTATGGGATACATCGGTAGAAACGGAAGTTTACTCCACATCAATCTTAATACTGGTAATTGGTTTATGGCTTGCTCTTCACTGGGATGAAAACCGTAAAATGAGGGGTGACGATAACTATCTTTTACTTCTCGTTTACTTGATTTTTTTATCGTTCGGCATTCATCTTATACCCTTACTTCTTATTCCGGGAATTTTGGTCTTCGTATTAATGACCGACAAAAAAATATTTAACAGCCCAAAATTAATTCTTTTTTCAGTAGCTCTTATTTTAATAGGCGTTACAACATATTATTATTTGATGATAAGAGCGCACGCCAACCCTGCAATAAACGAAGCAAATCCAAGCAATTTTTCAGCCTTATGGGATGTTATATCAAGAAAACAATACGGACCAATGAAGATGTTTCCAAGAAAAACTCAAATAGAGACCAATCTCACACCTTTTGTCGCGTTATTCGAACAGATAAAAATATTTTTCAAGTATTCCTCATGGCAATATTTCCCTTATCCGAGGGAGTCTGATGTCAACACTCTATTAAAGTATGCTTCGATAGCAGGCACATATACATATGTCATAATAGGCCTCTGGGGTATGTTCACTCATTATAAAAAAGATAAAAAATCATTTTATTTATTCTTTATTTTGTACCTTCTCGTAAGTTTAGGCCTTGTTTTTTATTTGAATTTAAAATTTTCTCCTTCCGACCCCAACCCTGCACACAAAGGAAGGGAAGTAAGAGAAAGAGACTATTTCTGGACTCCTGCATTCTTTCTTTTTATGTTTTACGTGTCCAATGGGCTATACTGGATATATTTAAAATTAAAAAAGATGGGTAATTCGTATGGTTACGCTGGGATAACTCTGTGTTTTTTAATAGGATTCGCACCCTTGATCTCAAACATAAAAAGTCACGCCAACAGAAGGGAAAACTGGATAGCATGCGACTATGCTCATAACCTATTAACGACTCCAGAAGATTATTCAATTCTATTTACATTTGGAGATAACGATACCTTTCCGGTTTGGTTTTTACAGGAAGTAAAAAATTTCAGAAAATTTGACAAAAAAAACAAAAAAGGAATCCAGGTTGCGAATTTTTCACTAATGAATACAAGCTGGTATATAAAACAGTTAAAAGCGGCCGGCATCCCAATGGACTTCGCTTCCCCATTTAAAGGAACCAATGTTGAAAGCAAATACAATAGAATTAAAAGAAGCGGAAAAACCGACGTGGATTTTGAGGAATGGACAATCAATAATATACAACCAATGAGATGTGAAGACGGAGAATGGATAAGACCTGCAGATATTTTAGTCAGAAACATAATCCTTAGTTCAATTGGATTAAAACCTTCTCTCGAAGATTTAATGATGCCTGGAAAATCCTTCGTCAACAAATATATAAAAA
Organism: uncultured bacterium; assembly: GCA_964485935.1. Lineage (GTDB taxonomy): Bacteria > Hydrothermota > UBA3072 > UBA3072 > UBA3072 > JAFGHJ01. The sequence goes on from CAZALG010000006.1 coordinate 20,829, forward strand.
AAGATTTCAATCCTTCAATTAATATTTATTTCGCTTTCCCCGCAGATAACTATTCAATGAAACTCTTTAGTTTCCATCTGGAATTGGAAGGCTTTTCTTACCGCTTGGTAGGGAAAAAGACGAAAGATATGATAAATTACAAAAAGATGTTCGAAAAACTTACAGGTGAATTTAAAACAAGTTACTGTGATAATCCAACCATATATACAGGACCAGCTCAAAAAAACCCCTTAATCAACCATACATATACATATCTAACCCTTAGTGATCTTGCATTAAGAAAATTTACAGGTAGAAACAGAAGAACAATACTTGAACCACAAAAAGACACATTAAGAATGCTGGAAAACATACTGAAACGAGCTTTTATTTTTTATGTAGACTCAAAGTTTTCCTTATCAATACCATTAGAAACAGCAGACGAACTGCAAAAAGTATATTCGTTGCTCGAAGAGGAAGAAAGTGCAACCAATTTTTGCGACTCACTTCTTTCTATAATAAACGCACCACCGCTTCATATTCTGAGAGCTGAAATGTTGATTTTTAAAGCAAAATCAAAGAAAGGGAATAAGGAAGAATTTGAAAAGGCAAAGGAAGAGTTTTTATTTTTAATTGATAAAGAAAACTATAAGCCCTTAGTATATAAAGGACTCATTGAACTTTACTTTATATCTAACGAACCCGAAAAAATAAATGAAATTATTTTAGAAATCAGAAACGATCCTAAAATCTTAGATCAAATTATATTTCTCTTAGTCAGATTTAACCCCGAAGAAGCAATTAAAATGCTTGAAATCTGGGAAGAAATGTACCCTCACGATGCCAAAAAAATTGACCCGTTAATAAAAAATATTGAAAAAAGATTATAAAATATTACAAAATGAAAAAATTTGATAGAGAATCAACAAGCCAGGAGCCAGAGAGCAAGTTAAATAGTCAAATTGTTAAATGGTTAAATCGGCCACCCCACACCGAGTCTATTTTTTCCTATTTGATGATTTTTTCGTTTTTACAACTCGAAACAGAAGATTTTGTCTTCTCTGTGGCAAATAATTCCTTATGGACTGGGTAAAAGTTCTTTCCTTCGCAAAAGTTAATCTCGGCCTTTACATCCGAAGTAAAAGAAAAGATGGATTCCATTCAATTGAATCTATTTTTCAGACCATATCTCTAAAGGATTTACTCTATTTTAAATTACAAGGCAGTGAGATAAAATTAACCTCTAATAACCCAAACCTGCCAGAGGGACCTGACAATTTAATATACAAAGCGGCAAGTATTTTCAAAAATAAAAAAAATAAAAATTTAGGAGTCAGAATAAAAGTAGATAAAAATATACCTATCGGCGCAGGTCTGGGGGGCGGAAGTTCAAATGCAGCTGTAACTCTATTAACCTTAAATCGCTTACTGGATTATCCCAAAAGGCCTGAAGAATTAATGGAATTTGCAAAAAGTATTGGCTCAGATGTTCCTTTCTTCCTTAAAGGTGGAACTGCTCTTGTTAAAGGAAGAGGCGAAAAAATAAAATGGGCAAAAGACATTCCAAAACTCAATTTCCTGCTTGCAATTCCGCCACTTTCGATATCAACAAAAGATGCCTACGAATTGTGGGACAAGAAAGAAAAACAAGACTTGACAAATGAAGACTTAAGCCTTATACTCCAAAGAATGCAAGAGGGGAAAAAAGAAATTTTATGCAAATTAAGAAATTCCTTTCAAGGAATAATAATGGGGAAATATCCTCAATTAAAAGATATTGTGAAAAAACTAAATAGATTAAAGCCAATAAATGTTTTGTTAAGTGGGTCTGGTCCTACTGTATTTGCAATATTTGGATCAGAAAATTACAACTATAGGATGGGAGAGATAAAAGAAGACCAACATATATTAAAGCACTGCAAAAGTATCTCCCGAAAAGAGTACTTCAACTTGTTAAAACTAAAGGAGGACTAATGGAATTCACAGAAGTACGTGTAACCCTTAGAGATGAGCCCAGATTAAAAGCATTTGTAAACATAACCTTTGATGACGACTTTGTTATACGCGGAATGAAAGTAATCGAAGGGAGAAAAGGGCTCTTTGTAGCAATGCCTTCACGAAAAGGTAAGGATGGAACTTTTAGAGACATCGCTCATCCGATAAATAACACCATGCGAAAAAGACTTGAGAAAGTTGTCCTTGACGAATACTACAACAAATGTGAAGAGGAAGGTAAGAATCCAAAGGGTTCAGACCTTGAGCAGGAAGATTTCGAAGCACCCGATGAGAACGTCGACGTGAACGAAATCGAAGACGAAGACAGCGAAGCTGTTACCGAAGAAGAGATTGAAGAAGACATTGAAGACATTGAAGACGCTGAGGATATTCAGGGACTAGAAGAAGAAGAAATAGAAGAAGATCTTTTATAAAAATTTACCCTTATAGAATTATTTGGGGCGTCGCCAAGCGGCAAGGCACGAGATTTTGGGTCTCGCATTCGTAGG
>CAZALG010000007.1:0-22046 GCA_964485935.1 uncultured bacterium
AAAATAAATAAAGGGGTTGACTTTTTCTCATAACCACAGAGACACAGAGAATACAGAGCCCCACACAACACTACTTTGTATTTTCTTTTATCTCTCTAACTTCCCAACTTCCTAACAACCTAACAATAAAATTGGCATAAATTTACACTAATTTTTTGTTGTTTTTACATGTTAAGTGTATATTTTTTTAAACTCTGTGTGAGTTACCTGTTATACATGTGCAATTATTTTTTGTAAATTTAAGACAAACTTGCAGAATATTTAAAGGTTGTTATCTTTGATTGATAGACTAAGAAAATAAATTATTTTAATAAACTTTCTATTTAGAAAGAGGAGAAAAATAAAATGATTAAAAGAACTAAAAGTAAATACAGGGGAATTAAATCAGTTTTTTTGTTTCCCATTATAGGACTTCTTTCCCTTTTATGGGTAATTATAAGGGTGGTTCCAAAGCCAAGCCGGTTAAGATATCCGTGTATGAGAGTTGCCGTACCGACTGCTACGAGTTTCCTCGCGTATATCATTGCAATATTTACTTCGCTCTTCTCTTTTAGCAAAGCAAAAGAAAAATTGAGAACATCCAAGTATTCCCTTGGTATATTATTTCTTTTAATTGGTGTAGCTGGTGGAACATTTTTAGTGTTACATACAAACCAATACACTTATGGGCAAATTTTCACTTATGAAATCAGACAACTTGAACCTAATCAACCCATGGGCGAAGCAAAAGGCATTTTTCCTGGAAGAGTAGTATGGGTTTATGATCCCGATGCGACGAATGAGAATTGCCAACCCTGGTCTCCGAATTATGACGATGGATGGTTTCTTGATAAAAACAATAATCAGGAAGTAATTGATAGTATGTTATCAAGGGGAATACGTGAGTTGACCGGTACAGGCACCGATAGTCAAGCATGGGATGAGATTTTCAAGTTTTTTAACGAGAACCATGGTAAGGAGACGGTTTCCTACACACCAGGTGAAAAAATTATGATCAAAATTAATGCAACAAGCAGCTATTCTAATAACAATTGTGATCCGGGCGACCTTTCCAAAAAAAATAGCACGGAATATGGTATCGTAGAGACTTCTCCGCATCTTGTCTTATCCGTTCTTCGCCAATTGGTTAACGTGGTTGGAGTTGCCGAGGAAGATATTGCTGTGGGGGACCCAATTAGGCATATATATAAACATTGTTATGATTTATGGTATCCAGAGTTCGAAGATGTTATATATCTCGATTATAGTCATAATAATTTAGGTAGAACCCGGGTAATTCCCAGTGAAGACACTGCGGTTTTTTACTCTGACAGAGGAGATTTAATAGAAGAGGGGTGTGATAAGTTATATACGATTTTCGAAGAAGCGGATTACTTAATTAACGTTCCATCTTTAAAAGGGCATTTACATGCTGGTATGACACTTTTCGCGAAGAACCATTTTGGATCTAATACCAGAGGCGGGGCTTATCATTTACACCCTGGATTACCAGCTCCCTATGGACCCCTTACGAGACCGGGTTACGGTCGTTACAGAGTGTTGGTTGATTTATTGGGTCATGAAATGATCGGCAGAAAAGAATTATTCTATCTTGCCGATGCTCTATGGGCAACTTCATATGAGCTCAATGATCCTAATAAGTGGTATATGGAGCCATTTAACGGGGATTGGTGTTCCTCGATTTTCCTGTCACAGGACCCGATAGCCATAGCCTCGGTCGGATTTGATTTCCTTCGAGAAGAATTTCAGGTCTATAAAGCTTCAACTGTTACCTCCGCAGAACGTTTTACTTATGTCCAGATGAGTGGTACGGATGATTACCTGCGTCAGGCAGCCGATTCCGCGAACTGGACCGACAGCATTCCTTACTATGACCCGGAAGGAGATGGAACTCCTATTCCTTGGAGTCTTGGAGTCCACGAGCACTGGAATAATCCCGTAGATAAACAGTATTCAAGGAATCTTGGTTACAATGAGGGTATTGAATTGGTAAGGGCTTTCATGAGCGGTATTCCAATTGATACTGTTACACCGGAAGGTTATTCAATCAGTGTGAAGGGATTTGCAACGGATAATTCCTTTGAACTTGAGTACACTCTTCCTGAAAAAACTAATGTCATATTTAGTGTCTACGATATAACAGGCAAAGTTATAAGAAAGATTTCAAAAGAGAATCAGCCAGGTTTTTATTCAGAGAAAATAAATATGCATGGTAAACCAACAGGAGTTTATTTCATTAGAATTGAGGCAGACGGCAAGAAGTTTGGTAAAACCAACAAGGTTTTACTTATAAAGTGAAATAGTAATTTAATACAGATTTACAAAAAAAAGCACTATCCTCGCTTTTCTTCATTGTTTTGCTTCTAATTCTTAATCCTTGCCCGAATTCTTGATTTTGTACTAATCCTGAATTAATATTTTTTTTATCTATTGGGGTTGGCGAAGATTATTGTCGTGTATATAATGTTCTTTATTGAAAGGAGTGTTTTTAAAATGGAAGGAAGTTCATTCTTTGATACATGGATTTTTCTATGGGTTATACTGCCTCTTTTGATATTTTTCTCGAGAGCGATAGATGTATCTTTGGGTACTATACGTATAATTTTTGTTTCAAAGGGACAGCGGTTTTTGGCTTCGCTATTGGGTTTTTTTGAAATTCTTGTCTGGATTATTGCTATTACCAAGATTATGCAGAATATAACGAATTTCTTTTATTATATAGTTTATGCAGGAGGGTTTGCCGCGGGTATTTATTTTGGCATCCTTATTGAAGAAAAGCTTGCACTTGGACTCGTTAGTATTCATGTTTTTACAGCTAAGGATGCGAATAAGCTGCTTAAGCGACTCAGGGACAAGAATTATGGAGTAACCAGCAGAATTGCTCGTGGTGAGACAGGAAAAATAGATGAATTATTTACCGTAGTTAACAGAAAAAATCTTTCGTCTGTTTTGAGAATTTTAAGAGAATATGATAAAGAAGCCTTTATCTCAGTTGAAGATGTCAGGCTGGTTAGGGGAGGAATCTTCCCCCATAGATGTTAAAACACTGAATAAAATCTCACACAGAGCCACTGAGAACAAATTAGAAAAATTGAAAAATGGGGAAATTGCGAAATGGGAAACAATTTAACTATTCAACTGATCCGAAGGATCTAATGCGGTGGTTTTCCTATTAGACCTTCCCTGATTTGCAGTTCGGTTTGTTTCCTTGAATTACCGATTAATTCTTCTGCACTTTTTCTTAATTCTTTTTCACTTAGAATTGTTCTGGCGATTCCCTGTTCGATTGCTTTACTTCCGACTGCTGCCGCTTCATTAATAAAAACTTCCCATTCATCCATTGTTGGAACTATGTAGTCTTCTCTAAGCCCCTTTTCTTCAGCAGTTTTTGCAACCGAATAGGCGGCCGCTATTGTCATTTCATCCGTTATAGTTTTTGCATTTACATCGAGTGTTCCCCGGAATATGCCCGGAAAACCGAGGGAATTGTTTATCTGGTTTTCGAAGTCGGAGCGTCCGGTCCCGACTATCCTTGCCCCTGCTTCTTTTACTTCCCATGGCCAAATTTCCGGAACCGGATTTGCTACCGCAAAAACGATTGCATCCTTATTCATTCCGGAAATCCACTCTTTTTTTATTGTTCCCGGAACAGGTTTCGAGGCCGCTACCATGACATCCGTACCTTTTATTGCTTCTCCTGTATCTCCTTTTTTGTTTTCCCCGTTTGTTTTACATGCAAGCTCCCATTTATAGGGATTGTATTCCTTATTTTTTTCCAGGTCTTCACGTCCTTTATGGAGAATTCCCTTGCTGTCGGTTACCACAACATTTTTTTCTTTTACTCCAGCTTTAAACAATATTCTGCAGAGTGCCACATTCGCGGCACCCGCACCGATAATGGAGAATTTTGTCTTTTCGATATCTTTTCCTACAAGTTTTAATGCGTTAATAATCCCCGCGAGTTCTATTGATGCAGTTCCCTGCTGGTCATCATGCCATACAGGAATGTCTAATTCTTCTCTGAGCCGATCTAAAATATAAAAACATTTAGGATTTTCGATATCTTCAAGATTAATTCCTCCGAAAGCAGGAGCAATTATTTTTACTGTTTCAATGAATTTCTCGGGCTCTTTTGTATCCAAAACAATCGGGAAAGCGCTTACACCACCAAGATATTTAAATAAAAGGCTTTTACCTTCCATAACCGGCAGACTTGCAAGAGGGCCTATATCTCCGAGACCGAGAACCCTCGAACCGTCGGATATTATCGCAACATTGTTCCACTTATTTGTAAATTTATAGGCAAGAGAGGGTTCTTTATTTATCATTCTGCAGGGTTCCGCCACACCTGGTGTATACCATATGCTAAAGTCATCCATGCTTGTTACGGAACATTTTAAAGAACTTTCAATTTTTCCTCTGTAATGTTCATGCCATTTTGGTGCTATCTTTTGCGGCTCTTCTGCTTTTTTTATCAGTTTTTCAATATCGTGATTATTTTTCATAAAAACTATTTCCCTTTGCGTCCATTGTTACAATAAGAGGTCCGAAATCAGATACTTCAAGTATCCAGGCAGCTTCGGGTATTCCTAGTTCTTTGAGGAAATAAACATTTTCTACTTTTTTTATAGCTTTCGCGCCGAGAGCGCCGGCTCCGCCTGTAAAATGTGTATATACTGCTCCTATCTTTTTTAGAGCTTTTAAAGTTTCCTTTCCCATTCCACCTTTACCAATAATTATCTTTACCCCGAATGATGATAAAAATTTACTCTCCAAACTCTCCATTCTTGCAGAAGTGGTGGGTCCGGCTGAAACTATAATCCATTTATTTTTTTCTTTTCGGGCGATGGGGCCACAGTGAAATAGAACCATTTCTCCGGGATTAAAAGGTATTTTTTTGCCTTTTCTTTTTAATTCAAGTAATTTTTTATGTGTTTCATCCCTTGCTGTGAAAAGTTTACCGCTCAAGTAAATCGTATCTCCAACGGATAGTTTTTTTATATCTTTTATTGATAAGGGTGTCGTAAGATGTATTTCTTTCATTATAAAATTTTTATAGAACCATTTTTGGTGAATTTAATTGTTTTTTTTCTGTGAGCCCAGCATTGTAAAACGAGGCCCACCGGGAAAGACGCGGGGTGGCGATGAGCGTATTCAATATGTACGTCCAGGACAGTAGTTTTTCCTCCCATTCCCATTGGTCCAACTCCTGTTTTATTTATAAGTTCGATTAATCTTCTTTCCATTTTTGCCACTTGTTTTTCTTTGTGGTGTTCTCCAATCTTACGTAAGAGTGCTTTTTTCGCGAGATGCATGCATATATCGGCACCACCACCGATACCGATTCCGACTATGGTGGGAGGACAAGGCTTACCTCCGGCATTTATAATATGCTTAATGATTAATTTTTCTGCTTTTGCGAAACCTTCACCGGGAGTTAACATCCATAAGGCGCTCATATTTTCTGAACCGCCACCCTTAGGTAGAATATGAATAGTGCATTCGCTGCCTTTTACAATATCCCAGATTATATGGGGAATATGAATACCTGTATTGTCCCCAGAATTTTCGCCTGTGAAAGGGTTAACGGTATTTGGCCTTACGGGAATTTCTTTTGTTGCTTTTTTAACCGCGTTATCGATTATTTTTTTTAAAGAGGAACGGTATTTGAATTCAGTGCCTACTTCGATGTAGAATGTCATTATACCAGTATCCTGACACATAGGAATACCTTCTTTAGAAGCGATTTTGATGTTTTTTAGGATTGTTTTCAGTTGTATTTTGGCAAGCCCTTTTTCTTTGGCTGCTGCTTTTTCCAAAGCCCTTATAACGTCCTTTGGAAGGTCTGTTTCAGCCTGTTCGATTCCCTCTATAAGTATTTCTTCGATATTTTTATTACTTATTTTTACCATCTTGATTTCAATATACAGAGTAATGTATTTGCCTGGAAAGTCAATAAGTTTTCTGGGAAATAGGGATAATTATATAAGTAAAAGAGATTTTCTTATTTGACAGTGAAGTTGATACAGCTTGATAAATTTTTATCCTTATCCGATCTAGCTATAAGACAGTATTCTCCGGGTTTGATTTGCCAGAGGAAATTGTGTTCTTTAAAGGTTTCTTTTAATAGTTTTTCATTTAAAAACCAGGTTACTTTTTCTTCTTTCTCGGTGGTTGTAAGTTCTATTTTTATAGATTGATATTCGGGTTTTACATTAGACAAGCGGTAGAAGATTGCCCCATCTTGAGGTTTTATAATTTTGAATCTTTCTTCCTGTTTTATCTCGCGGGCGGTATTTTTTGCTTCTAAACCTTCTGCCCATTCTTTATATCTACCCGGTAATACCGTATGAACTTTTCCTTTATCGTTAGCGTGCATGTTACAGCTATCTTTGTAATAAGAAGTAAGATTCTCTTTGGGTATTATCTCTTCGATTGTAGAGGGACAACTACGATTCGGTCTTTTACCCGAAAGAGGGCAAATAGGGACTTGCGTCAGTTCTTCCGGTAGAGGTTCTTTTTCCGGATAATCTTTTTTGCTGTAAAGTAAATGCATTATATTGGCAAACAGAGGTCCGGCTCCGGATACGCCTGAAACTTTTTGCATGGGCGTGTGGTTAAAATTTCCCACCCATACAGCAAGAGTATAATCTTTGGTAAATCCTATAGTCCAGTTGTCGCAGAATTGAAATGAAGTGCCTGTTTTTACTGCGCATGGAAAGGGGAAATTTAGTACTGAATTAAATCCGAATTCCGATGTACGGGCAAATTTGTCACTGAGTATGTCGGTTATCATATAATTTAAAGCAGGGGTAGAGATTGTTTTTTCTGTCTCGATGTTTTCTTTTTCTTTTCCATTCATCTCGAGGATTTCGTTAATCTCCAGAAAATTGCCTTTTCGGGATAAGCACATGTAAGCTCTTGCTAATTCATATAACGATACTTCTCCTCCGCCCAGTACGAGTCCCACGCCATAATAATCTGCGTCTTTATCTAAGGAATTGAATCCATATTCTTTTAGACGGGTGAGAAATCTATCTATGCCTATTTTAGCTAAGACTCTAACTGCCGGTACATTAAGAGAATTAGCCAGAGCTTCTCTGAGTCTTACGGGTCCATAAAAGTCTTCGGAATAATTCTTTGGACTGTATATTCCGGTTGGTATTTTATAGTATGTCGGTATATCTGAAACTATTTTTGAAGGGGTGAACCCCGCTTCAAATGCTAATAAATAAAGAAAAGGTTTTAATGTTGAGCCGGGTTGCCGCAGAGTTCTTACTCCGTCAATTTCTCCTTCATTCTTAAGATTAAAAAAATCGGCCGAGCCTACATAAGCAAGAATTTCACCAGTTGCATTATCGAGTAATATTACAGCCGCATTAGTAACGTTAAAAGGCTCGAGAGCCTTCACCACTCTGCTTGTTTGTTCCTGCACCATTTTTTGTAGTTCACAGTCTATGTATACTTTTATGTTTTGAACATCTTTCGGTAAAGTTTTCATAAGCGTAAATACAAAATGTGGCGCGAGAAAAGAGGCTGTCTGCGGTCTTAAAGAAATATCTTCTTTAAGAACTCTTTTAATCCGTTCTTTTTTTATAAGTTTCTGTTCCACCATTTTTTCAAGAACATATCGCTGACGTTTTTTAATGTCCCCAAGATTTTTATAAGGATTCAACCTGGTCGGAGAGTTGGGGATCGAAGCCAGGAAAGAAGCTTGCGCAAGAGTTAAATCGGAAGAAGAAATGCCAAAATATACTTTTGAAGCTCCCTCTATACCGTAAAGATTTCCTCCCATCGGTATCCTGTTTATGTATGATTCAAGAATTTCCTCTTTGCTGAGTCCCGCCTCCAGACGGTAAGCAAAATATGCTTCTTTTACTTTTTTGATGAGTGTTCTTTTTCCGGGGCGCATCATTCGGGCAAGCTGCAGTGTTATTGTTGATGCTCCCGACACAATTCTTCTTTCCTTAAAATTTTGCCAGGCGGCTCTTATGACAGCCATATAATCGATGCCGGAGTGATGGTAAAAATTTTTATCTTCGGAAGCGATTATCGCCTCTATAAAGTAGGGAGAAACTTTGTTTAGATCAGTATGTATTGAGCGGCTCGAGTTTTCCGATAAAACTTCTTGAAGCAATTTTCCGTTTCTGTCGTGGAATTTGACGGAGTGAAAACTCTCTTTTGATATATCTTTTTTCTTTACTGAAAACAGATAAGGCGTTAATCTAAGAACAAGTAGAAATAAAATGCAAAAAGCAAGAAATACTAAAGATACTTTTTTCTTATTTACTACGGTTTTGAACTTACTCGAATTAATCATTCAATATTTCTATAAAACCCTCGCTGCTTGTTCCGAACTGCTCGGGTTCGTACATAAGGCTAACCTTCGAACATGGCCACAAAAAGTAACCTGAAGTTGTTGCCCTGAGAAGATATTTGTACTTATATATTCCGGGTCTAACCATATCAGCAAAAAGAGCTACTCTGTCATCTCTCATTTCAGTGTGATTTATCGGATTCCAGGAACCCCCTCTTGTTGTTCTACTCATGCCTTCTATATCATAACGCGTTGAGGTTGTTTTTAAAGAAGCGTCGATTACTTCCAGTCCCGGCGGAATAGGATCGTCGATTATAAGATGATAAGAAGTTTGATTTACTTTAAACTCGAGTTCGACTTCGAGAACGGCTCCGGCTTTAATTGTTATTGGGGAAAGAGGCCTGTTTTCGTATTTTGCAATAAGCTCTCCGGTATCTTGATTTCTTACTGTTCTTTTAATTGTAAGGCCTTCGTTTCGGGAGGATTGAGCCCCTTTTAATCTGTAAGAGTATGAAAGTAAGTAGTATAAAAATCCACGCCCTTCTTTTGAAATCTTTATTTTGCTTAAACCCCCGGGTAATTCAGCAATGGGGATGAATTCTTCGAAAGGTTTATATTGATGTCCTTTGAACATATGCGTAAGAATTTTTTCTCCCGCAATAAAAACATTTGCAGAATATTTTGGAGGTTCAGATTCTCTTTTTGTAGAGATTTCGACAAGAGCGTCTATGGCTTTGGCGTTTTCGTATGTATATCTCCACCTTCCGTTTTTTCTCGCGTTTAGCATATAACGGGCAAATTTTGAGATAAATTCACTTTCAGGTTCCATCTCCAGGAAGAGTTTTGTCGCTTCTGCAGTCGTTATTACGGGAGAATACATGAATAGCCAGGATGGAGGTAAATCTTTCGGACTTTCGAAATGGGCGGTTTGTGCTGTAACGAACATTCCATTTTTTATTTCTTTCAGAAGTGTTCGTGCTTCCTTCTCCCATCTTCCGGATTTATAAAGCAGATAGGCGAGAGAGATTTGCGCTCCGAAACTCAATTCATTCCTTCGATTAAAGTATTCTTCGAAATAGGTTTCATCGGTTTTTTCCAGGTAATGCATTCCCAACAGAATGTTGATTCTGTATTCTGCCAACCCTTTCCAGGTGCTGAAGGGATAACAGGGGTTTCTTAAAGTGTGTTCGAGAAAATCGAGAAGGTCATCTGTTACATCACTGGGAATTTCGTATCCAAGTTCATTGCATCTTTTGAAAAGATACGCGACATAAGGTGAGAGGAAACAGTCTGAACGCCAGCTTGTCGGCCAGAACTTAAATCCGCCATCTGAGTTTTGCATTAGAAGGATTTTTCTTATATTCGCGTCTATTACTTTATCCACGGGTTTTACCGCTTCGAGTGTGAATCCGTATTTATCGGATAGATATTTGAGCTGAATTAAAGCAAGAAGTCTGCTCGAAGTTTGTTCCAGGCATCCGTATGGATATTCTACGAGATATTTCGCGCCTTCTCCGATATTTGTCAGGGCAGTACTTGAAAGAGTGAATGATAGGCCACCCATGTCTTTTCGTACTTTGTTTCCGACTTTGATTGCCTGTTCTGCTTCTTCTTTTGTTTCTCCGACTGCTACTACTGTTTCCGTCGCAAGTAATTCTTTAACATTAAGAGTGGTCCGGACTGCGTCGGATTCATCTATTTCTTTGCCTGCAAACGTACCGTTAAAGAAAGCAGTAAATTCCAAACTTGATTCTCCTATTCCTACGGCTTCTAATGGGAAAAGAATTGTTTTTGACTGTCCTTTCTTTATAGTAGTCTCTTTTATTTGAGGGCTATTTTTTTCGAGTGCTATGGGTTTTCCGGAAAGTTCAGCCGATACCCTTACGCTACCTTCTCCTTCTGTAGAATTTGTAATTGCGACGCCGGAATTGAATTTGTCCCCGATTCTGGCAAACCTCGGTAGAACAGGGCGCAGTACGAATGGCTGCGTTGCAATGACTTTTTCGTCGTTATACCCGAAGAAATTATTCTCTCCAACAGAAACTACCATTATTCTCCATGTTGTAAGGTTATCGGGTAATTTAAAGCTAAAACGAGCTTTTCCGTTTTTATCGGTTACAAGATTAGAATTGTAATAAGCTAATTTTAAGAATTTCTTTCTTACCCTCGGCCCTCCGACCATTCTTTCTGCTCCTCCGCCGTAGCCGTAGCCCTTCTGCAGCAATTCTTCTTTTGTTATGATGAACGGGCGGTTGTCCGTAATTCTCGCGGAAAGACCTCTGTGGCTGTATACTATTTTTACGAGGTCGGGAGGAGTATATCCCGTTAAGGAAAGTACGGCTTCGTCTACGACCATAACTGTTAATTCGCTTCTGTGTCCTTTTTTGTTTGTTCGGGTTACTTCGATATCAACATCCAATTTTTCGGCCGGTCTGAGTTTTTTACTCGATGGTACTATTTTTACATTTAAATATTTATCTGATAACGAGACTTTGAATAATGTAAATCCGATCTTCTCTATGTGTTTTCCCGTTTCTTCTTCTACAGGAACAATAGGTTCCCCGAGGCGGTAAAGAACTGCTCCTACGTAAGCGTTTGGCAGCATATCTTCGGTTACCACGAAATTATAAGTAAAACCGCCTCCTTTTATTTCTTTGGAATCTTTAAGGAAAATCTTTTCTCTGCATACAGTTAAAAACAGTTCCGCTTCGGGGAAGGGCGATTTGATGAAAGCTTTTACCGTGTCTCCGACTTTGTATTCTTCCTTATCCATGATGATTTCCAGTTTATCTTCACCTGTTTCTTCCCAGGGAACATAACTTTCTCCCGCTACCCATACTGAAGACGCGGCAGATGTACCGCTGTTCGGGAACCCCGTTAGTTCTGCAAGCACAAAGTATGAACCTGCCGTCTCGGGAGAAAAGGTCAAAGTTTTGGGCTCTTTGCCGCTTGTTACATTTTCGGTGCTGACGACCTTTTTCGTAAGAGTGTTTTCGACCCGGAATGTTCCTTCAGGAGTTTTAGTCTTAACCGAATGATATTCTCTTTTTATAAGTTTTACCGTTACCGGTATTTCCGGCATTGCTTTTCCTTCCGGTGAGGTAACTATTATCGTTGCTTTTAGTTTATCCTTTGCAGCTATTATCCAGTCATTGAGTTTTATACCGATAATTCTTTTGTCCGGTAAGACAGTGATACTCTTTTTCGCGGAGGAAGTTTGCCTTGAAACGTCTGTTACTTCAACATCACAGAGATAGGTCATATTGTACGGGACGTCGTCTCTGCGAAGAGTTATAGTTTTAGTAGCTTTTCCAGCGTCGTCGAGTTCAATAGTTTCGCGTAAGTAACTACCACTTATTGAAGATTTTTTATCCTGCAGATAAGTTGGAACACCGAAGGAGAAATCTTCCCAGCCTTCCGGTGTGAAATATGTCCTTCTACGAGTTATATTAAGAGACGAAATTGCTTTTGCCATAGGGGCACCGAAATAGTAATTACCTTCCCAGGAAATTTTGAAAGGTTCTCCCGGTGCAACTATTTTTTTGTTTATATCCATGGCTACTTCAAACTCCGGAACTCTAAATTCAGCTAGCCTGAAATTACCGTAAAATCTGATACCGTAGTCTTTGTTCTCTGCGGTGATGTTGTAATAACCGAGACTTTGACCTTCTTTTGTTGGTATTTCAAGATTGAAAGTGCCAAACTCGTTTATTTTTACTTTTCCGATTTGTTTTTCTCCGCCTAGCGGGTCCCGTAATTTGACTTGTAAAATAAGACCTTTGCCTGTTAGCAATTTTCCGTAAAGAAGGTATCTGGAGACACCTTTTAATCTTACTGTGTCTCCCGGGCGATACAAATGTTGGTCGGAGAATATCGTGCCTCTGCAGAGGGGTCTTTCGGCTTCCCAGGCGGAACCTATTCCGAAAGACCAGAGAGCGGGGTTCCCTCCGCTTTCTGTATGAATGAAAGTCCAATCATCGCCTTTTTCTGCTACTATTAGAAGCCTAGGCGGTTCCGCAAAACCAAATCTCTCCTGGTCATATAGAATGTCATCAGGGTCGGCTTCCGGTGGATATAATTCATTAAGTATTTTATTTCGAATTCGTCTTTTTGTGCATTTCAACATCTGTGAAGTTGAAAGCGTAAGAATTCCTTCGGAATCCGTGGTTCCTTCAAAACAGGGTAAAATTCTGTTTATATCTGTATCGGTGATGAGATCCCAAATTGTCTCCAGTCTCGGAAGGTCATCTTCTCTGTAGATTTTGATTTTTGCTTTACTAACAGGTTTTCCGTCCGTAAGCTGGTTTAGTTTGACTATACCCCCTGTGGGGTGTAACTGCGTATATATTCCGATGTTTGTTCTTAATATTAAACCGTTGAATGTTATAGGGTTAGAGTAGCATCTTACGCGTGGAGATGTGAATTTGTAGGCAACTGCTCCAAATTTACCACCTCGGAGATGCGGTCCGAGGTCGAAATATGCTTTCCCTACTCCGGCTTCATTTAATTTAATATCCTGTCTTAATTCCTTTGTTTTTAGATTGTCGATTAGATTGTCTATAGAGTAGTAGTAGTTCAGCCTTTCTCTAACTAGAATATCCTTAGGTTCTAATCCCTGTATTATATAAAAACTTTTATTTATATTAACAGTTTTTATTCCGAGTTTGGGTTCTATATTAGGTGTTATAATTTGATATCCGCTGGGACCCCACATTTTTGGAGTTAGTTCTCCGGTTGTGAAAGAAATTTGTTGTGGATTTTCCAACTTTTGTCCGTATATATCTGTGAGACCGGCTCTCAGGTCTACAGTATATTTTGTATTTGGTTCTAATAAATCTTCATCGAACCCAATATCGTAATCTATATAACAGCCGGAATAACTTCTTACAGGGTTTTGCTCTCCTCTTGGGTTGATAAGAACATGTTTTTCGGCACTTACAAGTTCGGGCTCATTTGTGAAGGCTATATAGGGAATTGTAGTAAGTCTATGTCCGCAGTGCCCGCAGAAGCCGGATTGGGTAAATCTAAAGGGTGGATAAGTTTTGAAAGTTGATATGTATTCACGTTCTGTGGGTCTATTTCCTCTTTTAGTCATTAATCCCGAATTAATTATGACTTTATATTGTGTATCTTTTTTTAGCTCTCTTCTCGGTTTTAATATATAACTGTATCTTTGACGATACATTCCGATATCCTGTTCATCTTTCGGGTTCTTTTCATGTTTCAAAAATTCATAATATACTTTCTCTTTTGTTACGGTTTCAAAGAATTCTATTTTACTTTTTAAGGATTTTATATCGAGGGCGGTATTGCTTGTTATGGTTACTTCCTGGTCAAGTCTAACGTGATGTGAGTTATTATAGGGAGTAATGTATATTTCGGGCAGAGGGGTTCTGAATTCCCAGCTGAAATCTTCCGCAAGTGTGTTTCCGGCGATATCTTTTATTCCCTTTTTAACTGTCACAGTATAATGCGTAGCCATCGGGAGGCTGTGCTCGGGTTCGAATACCACACCAGAAGTTCCTAAAACCCTAAATTTTCCTTTAATCTGCGGTTCAAGACCGAAATGGCTTAAAATAGAATCCCTTTTTTCGTCGCTTAAGGTAGTTAATGGTATTATTGGATTGTTGAAATATATTTTTATTTGAACCTGTCCGCGGGATTCCCTGGTGGGGCCGTAGTTTGTTATTTTGAGTTCTTCGGACGATACGTTTTGTATTATGCTTTCCGCTGGCAATTCTTCATACTCGTGTTGATATGTATACTCATATGCATCTTCTTTTATCCGTATTCCTTTTGGTATTTTCTGTGAGTACAGCAACAAAAAAAGGAAGATTAAAATTATGCCGAGGGCCGAAACTGTTGGAATCCAAATTTTTTTTTGTTTAATTTTTTCTGAAATCTTTTTTCTGTCTATTTTTTTCTTACCCGTTTTTTTTGCTTTCTTTGTCGATTTTTTAGAAGCACTTTTTTTATCCTTTTTCATCTATACCTCCTTAAAATTTAATATGTTTGCACTTAAAAATCGTAGTTTTTAGTTTAATATTTTTAAGTTTGTGTTATTTAGTATATTTAGAAAAAGCTATTGTGTCAAGATTATTTATTTATCCGTTCTTAGCTTCTTTTTTAACAATGAATAACGCAAATATCACAAATATTTTTAAGCTATTTTTTTAGCCCCGGACTCCGCCTTGACTTTCATTTTAATTAATTTATACTCAACTAAAATAAAAAGGAGTGAAACTTTTGCATGAATGGGCTTTAGCCGAATCGGTTGTTAATACCGTATTAAAATATAAGGAAGAAAAAAATCTTTTAAAGGTCAATGAAGTACTTGTCAAAATAGGTAAATTGCAGCAAATAGAAAAAGATATCTTTGAGTCCGCTTTAGATGAAATTTCAAGGATGAAAAACATAGAGGGGAAATTCGTTATAGAAGAAGAAAATGCTTCTTTTAAATGTAGGATTTGTGGGGGGGAGTGGGATTTTAAAAAAGGTGTTGGAGGATTAAATAAAGAGGAATCCGAATATGTACATTTTATTCCTGATATAATACGGGTTTATTCAAAGTGCCCTCGTTGCGGGAGCCCGGATTTTGAAGTTTTGAAGGGACGGGGTGTTTGGATTGAATACATAGAGGGAGAAAGTTTATAAAATGCAAAGATTAATCTCTGATTCTCAACTGATTTTCGTTCAGGATACCGTTCTGAAAAATCACAGTCAGTTTCCTCGGCGATTTAATTCACAAGGAGTACTGTCCGAGAAAACCAGAGTCAATTTCCCCGGCGAGGAAATTGCTCTTTATCTCTCGGTCTCACTCTTTCCAATTTCAAAGAAATTGAAAATCCATGCCCGTTCGACCTCCGAGGTATTTTCCCGGACAGCACTCCTTACTCATTTTGTAAATGAAATTTTATGCCCGCTCGGTTTCCGAGGCATTTTTTTTGAGCAATACCTCTTAACTTTTGAAGGAGCGAATTAATCTTCATGGATCCAAGGTTCAGTGTAATAGATGAAAGATTGTCCAGTGTTAAAAAGATCATTGCCGTTTCAGGAGGTAAAGGGGGAGTGGGGAAGAGTTCGGTGTCTACTATGTTTGCTTTAGTGCTTAATGATATGGGTAAAAAGGTGGGGCTTCTGGATCTGGATTTAAGCGGGCCGACCGACCATGCAATTCTGGGCTTTGAAGATACTTTTCCTAAAGAAGAAAAGGGTATTATTCCTCCCGAGGTAAATGGGATTAAATTTATGTCTATCGTTTATTTCGCAGGAAGAAAACCTTTACCTCTTAGAGGGGATGATTATTCCAATGTTATTATCGAACTTCTGGCAATTACAAGGTGGGGTAATCTCGATCATCTAATTATCGATATGCCTCCGGGTATCGGAGATACTACTTTAGATGTTATAAGAGTAATAAAGAACTTAGAGTTTATTATGATTGGAAATCAATCAAGATTAACTTTAGAAACCTTGAAAAAAGTTATACAAATTAGCAGGGAGTCCGGGAAGAGGGTAATTGGAATTATTGAAAACATGAAGTTTTCGCAAGATGGGGCAGGAGAAAATAGATTGGCGATTCTTAGCGTTCCTTTCTTAGGTAGTATAGATTTTGATGAGGAGTATGAGTCTTCATTGGGAAATCAAGACGTTCTTTTAAAAACGCAATTCGCAAAAGATTTAAAGGAAATAATTTCAAATAATCCAGAAGTGTTTTAATTTACTTGATTGGTCTGTTGGTCGTTTAGTATGTTGATTTGTTCAAAAATATCGATAGCTTGACAAAGCAGGTAAAATTTCTTATTTAATATATTAAGAAAAAATTTTTCTTAAATAACTTAGTTTTATATTAATTTTAAAAAAAGGAGGTAAAATGCGTAAATTTGGTATATCTATTCGGATAGTTTTTTTGTTGTTACTGTTTTATTGCAAGAGCACAACAGGTCCTTCTATTCCGGAGGTTACCACCGTCAGTGTTGGAGATAGTCCTTTTAGAATGTGCGTAAATACCAGCACAAATAGAATATATGTGGTAAATACGGCCGATAACAATGTTACGGTGATAGATGGAGCGACAAATTTCACCACCAATGTTGCCGCTGGAAATGTCCCTTATGCGATCTGCGTAAATCCCAATACAAACAAGATATATGTAGCAAATAAAGAAAGTGACAATGTAACGGTAATAGATGGATCGACCAGTTCGGCTACCAACACTATTACCGCTGGAAATGAACCTTATCAGATTTGTGTAAATCCCAATACAAACAAGATATATGTTGCAAATCATAGCAGTAACAATGTAACGGTAATAGATGGAGCGACGGATTTCACCACCACTGTCGCCGTTGGAAATGTCCCTTATGCGATCTGCGTAAATCCCAATACAAACAAGATATATGTAGCAAATATTCATAGTGACAGTGTAACTGTGATAGATGGGTCGGATAATACAACCACCACTGTCGCCGTTGGAAATGCCCCAGGAGCTATCTGCGTAAATCCCAGCACAAACAAGATATATGTGGCAAATATAAACAGTGACGATGTAACTGTAATAAATGGAGTGACCGATTCAGTTACCAACATTATTGCTGCAGGAGAACACCCTTACGCATTTGGTGTAAATCCCAGCATAAACAAGATATATGTGGCAAATTCGCTTGGTGACGATGTTACGGTAATAAATGGAGCGACCGATTCAACCACTACTATTGTTTCCGGAGAATACCCTTGTGCGATCGGTGTAAATTCTAGTACAAACAAAATATATGTGGCAAACTCAATCAGTGACGATGTAACGGTAATAGATGGGACGACCGATTCAACCAGTACTATTGTTGTCGGAGATTACCCTCGGGGGATCTGCGTAAATTCCAGCACAAACAGGATATATGTGGCAAATGCCAACAGTAGCGATGTAACGGTGATTTATTATTCGGACTAGTATAAACTGTTGATTTTTAAATTATAGAATTAGAAGGGTAATTGAACGCAGATTAAAAAGGATTTTTTGTTTTTACTTCATCCCACCCCCAAAATCCTAAATTCAAAAATTAGACAGGATTAACAAAATATACAGGATATTTTATTCCTTTTTTTAAATTAAATTTTGAATTTTGATTTGCAATTTTGCATTTTAGCGGCTTAGCCGCTTTGTGGCCTTGACTTATTGTATAACATTGGTAATTTTTTATAAATGCTTTTTATAATTGTCGCGAGTTTACTTATTCCAATGGATGGAGCTCAGAGGGACCACTTAAAAGCCTATGGTCTTACATACTGGGTTTTGGAGCAGGGTCTTAATGCCGAATGGCTTCTTAACTACAGGGGAGGTAGTTTTCTTCTTCCGGGTCTTGAGGGAATAAAAAAAGAAGCTGACAGAAGAGGAGTTACTTCTTTATCGGTGAACAAAGACCAGACCAGCGATATCTATGCAATTATAGAGAGAGAAAACATGGAGAGGATAAAATTGGAAAAAGCTCCCAAGGTCGCGGTTTATATACCCGAAACGGAAGGACCATGGGATGATGCTGTTGCCCTTGCTCTTGAGTATGCCAGAATCCCTTACGATAGAATCTGGGATGACGATATTCTAAATGGCGCTCTTGTAAATTACGATTGGTTGCACCTCCACCATGAAGATTTTACCGGACAATACGGTAAATTCTATCGAAATTACTCAAATACTGATTGGTACAGGGAAGTGGTTAATATTAACGAAAGGAAAGCTAGGAGCCTGGGTTACTCCAAAGTATGGCATATGAAGCATGATGTTGCTCTTACAATAAAGAATTATGTATCAGGAGGTGGTTTTCTCTTCGCCATGTGTTCTGCTCCAATTACTCTAGATATTGTTCTTTCTTACTACGGAGTCGATATTGTTCCTTCGCAAATTGACGGCGATGGAGTAGATTCTAAGCTAAATATCAAAGCGGATTATAATAATACGCTTTTTTTAAAAAACATAGGTCTTATAACATCTTTGAATATTTATGAACATTCGGATGTAGATATAACTTACCTGGCGCAGCGAAGAGGTAAAAATAGTTATTTCTTTCTACGAACTTTTATGGCAAAAAGAGATATGATTCCTGCTATACTAACGCAGGATCATACTGAAAGAATAAAGGAATTTCTAGGCCAAGACACAGGTTTCAATAGAGATAATTTGAAGGAAAACATTATTGTTTTGGGTGACGTTCCAAATACAAAGGAAGTTAAATATGTTTATGGCGAATGCGGTAAAGGCAGTTTTTCTTTTTTTGGAGGACATGACCCTGAGGATTATGCTCATCTTGTGGGAGATCCACCAACCTATCTTGAATTCCATAAAAATTCACCGGGTTATCGATTAATATTGAATAATTTACTTCTTCCTGCTGTTAAGAAAAAAAAACTTAAAACATAGCATAAAAAATGCAAATATTAAAAATTAAAAAGCAAAATGACAAATAAAAGTTTAAAAAAAGAATTTAAAAAACCAGTAACAACGAATCACACAAGTAACACGAATAAAGAAAAAATTTCTTTTGTTTTTTGTATTAAAAAAATTTATATTGTTAGTTCATTTGTGAAATTTGTGCTATTTGTTGTTAAAAAAAGTTGTTGTTTTTAATCAATGAATGAACTAATAGAAAATTATATTGAGGAATTAATACAGAGAAGATTTTCGGATTTTACGGTCAAAAGCTATAAGACAGATCTTGAAGAGTTTTGTTCTTTCTTGCGGAAAAGCGGTAAGAATACTTTTTCTGAAATTAATAGAAAAGATATAAGATCATTCATGGGTGAACTTCTTTCCTATGGTTATAAAAAAACGTCGGTATCCCGAAAGCTTTCGGCGATAAAATCTTTTTATAAATTTCTTGAAAGGAATAAAATAATAAAAGGAAATCCTTCTGTTTCGGTTAAGACTCCAAAGACCGAAATGTGTATACCCTCATTTCTTTCCGAGGAAGAAGTAAGAAAGATGCTTGATTTTTCCTCACAGGAAGAAGAACTAGATATTAGAAATAAAACTATTCTTGAATTACTCTATGCCACAGGTATTCGTGCCTCCGAGTTGGTAAATCTTGATCTTTCTATGTTTGATGTGAAAAGCAAATTGCTCAGGGTTTACGGAAAAGGGAAAAAGGAAAGAATAATTCCAGTTGCAAGGGCTGCATTTGAAGCATTAGATAGATATATTTCTGAAGTAAGAGGTTATGAGGAGGGAGCACTTTTCCTGAGTAAATCCGGGAAAAGATTGACTCAGAGGGATCTTCAACGGATTGTAAAAAAAGCTATTGTTAAGGTTGCAACCTTAAATCAAATGAGCCCTCATACAATGCGTCATACTTTTGCCACGCATCTTTTAAACCGGGGCGCGAACCTCCGGGCAGTACAAGAACTTTTGGGGCATGAATCTCTATCCACAACTCAGATCTACACCCACGTAAGTGTTGAAAAGTTGAAGGAGGAATACAAAAGAGCTCACCCAAGAGCATAATGCGGCAAAGCCGCTCAAATAAAAAAGCAAATATCAAAATGGAAAAATACAAATCAAAATTCAAAAATTACAAAAAAGACTATGAGCTTTTAAAGGGTAAAAATAATTTTGCATTTTCATTTGTCATTTTACTTTTTAAATTTTGATATTTCATTTCTTTGTAAAAGGGGGTTGTTATTTTAGATAAGATAATTGAAATTGCTAAAGGTGCGGGAAAGCTGATTCGTGATTATTACGGTTCTCTTAAGAAGGGAGATATTCAAAGGAAAGGTTATAGCCATTTTGTTACAAAAGCTGACAATGAAGCTGAAGAGTTTATAATAAAAGAATTACAGAAAAACTTTCCCGGTGTGGGTATTTGTTCGGAAGAAGGAGATGCTATTTCCGGAAAAGGAAGGTTCATTGTTGATCCTTTAGATGGAACTCATAATTTTATGCATGGTATAGCGCGTTTTTGCGTTTCTATTGCGTACGAAGAAGATTCTGAAATTAAAGCAGGTGTTGTTTATGAGCCGATTAAAGAAGAAATTTTTTCCGCAGAAAAGGGGAAAGGAGCTTTTTTAAATGGTAAAAAAATAAAACATTCGGAGCAAAAAAATATCGATAGAGCATTGGTTACAATTGGCATTCCTGCTTCAGCTTATGAAAGATGGGTAAAAATTATGGATGCTTTAAAGAAATTAATACTCGAGGTTAATTCTATAAGGATTTTTGGAGCTGCGGCTCTGCAGTTGGCTGAAGTCGCGGCAGGAAGAATTGATGGCGATATTGGGTTTGCTTTATCTCCATGGGATGTTGCTGCGGGCTGGATATTGGTAGAAGAAGCGGGCGGTTTGATAACAGATGAGATGGGAGGAAACAAAATTCTGGAAGGTAATATTATTGCGGGAACTCCTTATGTACAGAAATTTCTGCTTGACTTTGTGCAAAATAATGTTATATAAATAGGCTATGGTGGCAATAAAAAGAAGCATAATCTCAAGTATGGAATATATAGGCGGAGTTTTTATCCTTCTGGGTAATACTTTTTTGAATGTAAGAGGATTAATCAGAAAGTTTGATTTATTTTTAGAACAGCTGTTCTTTCAGGGTGTCAAATCTATATCAATTGTAATGTTTACTTCCCTTTTTATGGGTATGGTTACCGCTTATCAGGCTAATTATCAGGCGCGACAGTATATGCCCGATGTATATATAGGAATGGCGGTGTGCAAGGCGTTATTAATCGAACTCGGACCTCTCATTGTGGGTCTTGTAGTCGCGGGAAGGGTATCCTCTTCTATTGCCGCAGAACTCGGTTCCATGAAAGTGACAGAGCAAATAGATGCGTTGGAAGCTTTCGCGATAAATCCAATC
Source organism: uncultured bacterium (assembly GCA_964485935.1). GTDB lineage: Bacteria > Hydrothermota > UBA3072 > UBA3072 > UBA3072 > JAFGHJ01. Next base: position 21,165 of record CAZALG010000007.1, read on the forward strand.
GAACACCTCGTTGTTCCCAGGGTGTTTGCAGGGATTTTTGTTTTGCCAATCCTTACTGTTATAGCGGAATTCGTTGGGGTGCTAGGAGGTTGGCTTCTTTCTGTGATGAGTTTAAATATTTCAAGTGTTGTGTTCTGGAGAGGCGTACGCTTGAATTATTTTCCTATAACTCTTTATGGTGGTTTAATAAAATCCATGACTTTTGGACTTACGTTGACAGTTATGGGCTGTTATTACGGACTCCGGGCGGAGGGCGGCGCGGAAGGAGTGGGCGAAGCTACAACTAAGGCTGTTATATCTTCGACAATTTTAGTTTTGTTTCTCGATTACTTTGTTGGGAGACTTGTCTTTGGTTAGGAGGTTTTATGGTTAAAAGGGAAAAAGCTATTAAAGTGGGTTTTTTTATAGTTATCGTCTTATTTCTTTTTGTATTCGGTCAACTTTGGTTGCTTAGATTTAATGTTGGTAAAGGCGGTTATACATTGAGTATCTTTTATGATGATGTAAGTGGTCTAAAGACTGGGGACCCGGTACGTGTTTACGGTATAAAAAAAGGTAAAGTGTTAGATATGAAAATGCAGGAAGATGGAGTTTTAGTTAAGGTATGGATAGAAGAGAGCGTTGTTTTAAAAGAAGATGCCAGAGCATCTATTCAGGATGTTGCCATGATTAGCGGTACAAAAACGATTGTTGTTGACCCCGGGACTTCAGATAAACTTCTTGATACTTCTAAAACTTTACAGGGCGCGGCTAACAAAGGCCTTTCTACTGTGGAGATTGGTGGAATTACCGAGCAGATTGAAGATTTAATGAGAATACTCAGAGATGCTATGGGAGGTGAGGAAGGGACCTTTGTAACCCTGGGTTCTACTCTTAGAGAGA
>CAZALG010000008.1:0-15824 GCA_964485935.1 uncultured bacterium
CGTCCCATTAATTACTCAGTTCTGCTAAATCTAACCTGGTTCCTTCCTTCTTTTTTCGCTCTGTAAAGTGCCTTGTCGGCTATTCCAAAAACACTATGTAAAGGTTGGGTTTTTCCATGACGATTAGAAATTCCAACAGAAACGGTAATCTTTATTCTTTTTTTTCCTACTTTTATGGAAGTCTTTTTTATTTTTTTTCTGATTAATTCCATCATCATCTTTACCTTTGTTGTGCTCTGATTGGGAAAGAAAATAACAAACTCTTCTCCACCGTAGCGGCAAACGATACCGTCAGGGACCACTTCGTTCGAGATTATTCTTACCAGTTGAATCAACACTTCGTCTCCGGCTCTGTGACCATATTTGTCGTTTATTTTCTTAAATTTATCTATATCCACTATGGCTATGCCAAAGGGTGGTTTCGTCTCAATTTTTGTTTGTTCATTAAGGATACGCTCACAGTAGCTGCGGTTATACACTCGGAGCAAAGGATCATAGGACGCCCGGTGCTCCATTCTTGCCAGCCAGTGTATAAAAACTCCGATTACAAGGAAAAGCGGAGCCACAGCAAACACGTAAGAATCAAAAAGTAAGATTTCTGCTCTAAAGTTGCCAAAATACCATCCGCCTCCAAAAAAAACAGCCATCCCTCCAAGAACCCCTCCCAGAAAAAATTGTTTTTTCAATACAAATATGGAAATAATTAAAGCTGCAAATGTCAATATACCGGGAATAATATTCAACCAAACATGAAAATCATTCCGACGAAAAGCCTCGAGAGAAGTCATCCCAAAAGGCGTTTTCCAAAAAAGGAATAAAAGAAACACTTCTACAAGTAATACAGAAATAGTAATTCGTTTGGTCCATTTATACTTTAAAAATGTAGGGAGCAATGTACTGGTTAAGATTCCAGCAATCATCAGAAGATAAATACCGGGTATAAAATTATTTGATGCCGACAGAGAAAAAATTCCAGCCTTACTAAAAAAACAAAAAGCCAGGACAGATAAACCTGTCACATGACCCGCAAGAAAAACTTTTAAATTGTGTATTCTCGGATAAGAAAAGTATCCCACTGAGAGAGCACCGGCACCTGTCAAAATACCTATATAAGAAAATAGTTTCGTGAAAGATGCCGAACTGAACCTTTGCGGTAAAAATCCGGAAAGCCAGTATCCGCACCACAGCATTACCAAACCAAGAATAAATACAACAATCCCCCACTTGCCTTCATAAATATGCTCCATAGAAGGCTTATCGAATTGCCCTTTATCTTTATTCTTCTGCATGGATTTGATTTCCTTTAATAAGAATCATATGGATAATCGAGGAAATAGTCAAGGGAAAAATCTTAACCCCTTTTTCAGCTTAAAATATTTCAACTCAGAGTTATGTTTTTTACTAATTAACTAATCAATTAATTTACCAATTAACTGATCCGAAGGATCTTTTCCCCTTGACAAAATGTATAGTTTTATATATATTATGTATAGTATAATATACTTTATGTATATTATATGTATCAAAAGCTTTGTATGTTGATATTGTTTTAAAGGTGTAAAAGGAGGTGGTCTTGAAGTTAGGTAATAATATTAGAAAATGTCGTTTCGAGCATAATGAGATTTCTCAGCAGGCGCTTGCAAATGCTATCGGGGTAACAAGACTAACCATACATTCAATAGAAAATAGCAAATTTGTGCCGTCCACTCTTTTAGCATTTAAGCTTGCCCGATTTTTTGGAAAATCTGTAGAGGAAATTTTTTACATTATAGAAGAAGAAAATAATAAGGCAAGGAGGAAAAAATGAAAAAAACAGTCAGGGTAACCGGTATAATTTCTCTGGTTCTGGGTTTTATTTCTTTTTGTTTTTTAATTAATAATTTTATGATTTTTGAGTATATCCGTCCATTAACTCAACGATTCGAAAAGTTGGGTGCTGATATTGATAGGTTGATGATATTTGTGGGAATAGGATTCTTAGTTGTTTTTATTTTTCATGTATGTTCGATTTTAAACCTGACATTACAATTGAAATTTTTTAAGAGATTCAGTATTGTAAGAGCCTTTGCCGTTTTTGCCGGAATTTTATCCGTTCTTCTTTTGATTGGTAATCTTGGGCTATTGTCGGATATAGGTAAGGAATCAAGGCTCGGATTGGATACCAGCGGGGAATGGATTTTTCTCTATGTCAATCACTTCTTGCATGCGGCTTTTATAATGCTGATGTTCGGTCTTATTATATCTTCTCTTCAGATTCTAAAGAAAAATCTACCTTCTGAGTCTGTTATCAGGGATGAGGTTGTTTTTATTACGGCTCAATATATAGGGATGTTCTGCGGAATACTGGGTTTTATTTCTCTTGCAGCATATTTAATCTCGGGCCTGCCCTTCTGGATAGTAAAAAAAGCCATAATGCCAACCAGTGTGATTATAGTTATGCCTTACTTTTTTATAGTGATCTACTGGCTGAGTTTTATTTTGAAAGGTAGGGTTGTCGACTGGTATGATGAGAAACAATTACAGGATATATCAAAGGCTGGTCTTGTAACATTGATAGTGTCGTTTTCCTTAATGGCGTTGCTATATATAAGCAAATATCCTAATTTAACAGAGAGCTATGTAACTTATTTCTGGTTCCCTTTTTATTTATTCCTTGTCCTGTTAACATTTTCCTCAAGCGTGCTTTATTTTAATAGAAAAGGATAGTGTTTGGGATAAAAAGGAACAGTAAGCAGATAGTAGTTGGTAGTTAGAAAAAATATAAACCTCAAAATCTGCGTTTATCTGCGTCCCGCTATTTCTGTGACGCTTAGAAAGTGTCAGACATGCGCTGATATTCAACATCTAGCTCCTAAATTCTTGTTTATTCTCCTTTATCTCGCAAGCGTACCGCCGTTCCGTAGGCAAGAAGTTCTGCTGCGCCCTGCATAACCGAGGAAGTCGTAAAACGGATTCCGATTATAGCGTCAGCTCCCAGACTCTTTGCCTCTTCTGTCATTCGATCGATTGCTTGTTCTCTTGACTCACCAAGCATCTTTGTATAGTCAGTAATCTCGCCTCCAACCAGGTTTTTTAATCCAGCCATAATGTCTTTTCCTACGTGCCTTGCGCGAATTGTATTTCCTCTTACCAGACCTAGGACTTCCGTAATTTCTTTTCCTGCTATTTCATTAACAGTAGAAAATATCATCTCTTGACCTCCTTTGAATATTTATCCGTTTTGGAAAGAGTCAGCCTTTCTCTTATAACCGAAACAAAAAGGATTGCAAGACCAAGTATTAATGCAATAAGACCGACTTTTGCGCAAAGTGCAATCTGGGGATCCCGTATCAGTTCTTTTATAAACTGGAAACCAAAAAAGGTGATAGTTAAGATAGCTCCGACCGAAAAAACAATCCATCCTATTCCTCTTTCCAGTTTATTGTAAAGAGAACTCCAATATTTTTCCCATTCCCTTTCAGGGTCAACCGGTTCTAACATATCTATCACCTCCTTAAGCTTATCCATTTCTTTTAGTTCTTCTGCGGCTTTTTTATCCTTTGAAGTTAGTCTCTCGAGTTCTTTTTTTTCTTCTTCGGATAAATTTCCGTCGAAGTATTTATTTTTAAGTTCTTCTTCCCTATTCATCTTTCATATACTCCCTGAGCAATGCTTTTCTTGCGTAGTAGAGCCTGGACATTATTGTTCCTTCGGGCAAATCCAGAGCTTCAGATATTTCCCTGTAACTCATTTCCGCGTAATGACGCAAATAGATAATTTCTTTTTTTTCTTTATCCAATTTTGAAAGAGCTTTCTGTAATTTTCTTGTTTTTTCCTTCTTTTCTAAATTCTCTTCCGGAGAGACAATACTTTTAAGGGGCAAAACACTTTCTTTTTTTTCTTCTTCTTTCTTTTCTTTCTTGAATCTCGTAAATGCTTCATTTTTTATTATAGCATACAGCCATGGAAAGAAAGGACTTTTGGTATCGAATCTTTTTATTCCTTTCCAGGCGTTTATAAATCCCCGTTGAGAAATATCCCATGCGTCGGTCGGATTCTTTGTATAATAGAGCGCCACATTGTAAGCTTTTTTCATATATTTTTTAACCAGCTCCTCATAGGCTTCCATATCACCTTTTTTAATTTTTTTAATCAAAATCGAATCATCCATAAGTATTAATCCTTTTTTTTGTTTTTATTCAAAAATTTCTTGAATTATAACAAAATATGAAGATTTTACAAGATATTGTAACAAATCCTCGCTCTTGACTTTTCAAAAGGAAAAGTTAGTTTCTTTTTACAATATTTGGTTTTTAATATTTATTTAATTAAACAGGAGGAGAATAATGATAAATAAAGATTTGTTAGATATTCTCGTTTGCCCAAATTGTAAGGGTTCATTAAAATTGGATAAAGAAAACAACAGATTGATCTGCAATGAATGCAAACTTGCCTATCCTATTAAAGACGATATACCCGTAATGTTGATTGAGGAAGCCGAAAAGATATGATTATATTTTGTTTATTTTCTTTAATCACCGTTCTTTCAGATACGCCAGATTCTTTAATTCTAAAGTATTCTGCAGAGTATAAAAAAAACAAAGTGGGAGATAAAGTTCAATATTATCTTAAAGACGGTGGAACCTATCCCGAAGAAAGTGGTTTACCCGAATTAGCCTCAGTTAAAAGGAGAATATTGACGCCGGTAAACGGGAAAGTTGAATTAAAGTATAAAGTTTTGAGTACCCACACAGAGAGAGGAATACCAACAATTATCAAGCGTTACGGAGAAAGTGAAACAAGAAAAGTCCCCAAAAGTTACACTCCTCCTCCGGTAACAATAAGAGAAAACAGGCCTTCTCCTCATGGTAACGCCACAATAATGATTAATCCTTTTTCTTTTGACGGAAAGGGTGTAAAAGTCAGAAGTGATATTGTGATTAAGATTTATTTCTACGGTGGCAGGTGGATAAGCCCAAGAGGATATCAGAGAAAAAATGCCCATATCTTCTTGAATAAAATCAGGGGTGAAACAGTAAGAACTTCAGCCATTCAAAAATTACGTCAGGAAGCGTTTTTATATGCAAAGATAAAAACCACAAAGGAAGGTTTATATGAGGTTACCCCGTCGGATCTCCGGGGAGTGGGAATAGACCCTTCCTCAATCGATCCCGAAGAGATAGAAATCCTCGGCGGATATGACAGGGTAATGCGTTGGGAAATGGACAGCCTTTTAGCTATGGATACACTTCCGGGTGTATTACCGGCAGTATATGAAGTTGATGGAGACGGAACATTTGAAGAAGGTGAAAGAATTCTTTTTTATGCGCATTCTCTTTCAGGTTGGAGTAGAAACAGTTTCAAAGAAAGCGTTTTCTTTTATTATCATCCTTATACTGACACAAATGTTTACTGGCTGCGTTTCAGTGGTGAAAACCCTCATACGATGGAAGAATTCTCCCGGACGGGTGGTGAAAATGTTACTCATTTCACAGATACTATTCATCTGGAAAAAGACTTGCGTAGCCCCTTAAAGAGCGGTCTTGTGTGGGGATGGAAAGAATTGAATACAACGGGTGATACTTTAGAGAGTGGTTCCGATACTTTGCAAATCGATTTTAATACTCCTGATGTTTTTAATAATCAAGCCATAATCCGAGTGGCCTTTTACCCTAAAACCAGGGGCGATTATGATATAAAAGTATCTTTAAACGGACAGAGTATCTCAAAAACAATTGCTTCTCAAGGTCTTGAGAATAGAAGCAGAACCGTTTTCACAGATACCATAAATGCTCTTGACTCAGGTTTAAACAACATAGTAATTACGCTTGAAACTCCCGAAGAATCCATAATTATGGATTATATAGAGGTAATATACGAAAGGAGATTAGTTGCAGATGAAAATCAATTATTAATAACACAGAGCGAAGCCTCAATAAGAAATTATACCGTAGAAGGATTTATAAGCAATCCTTATGTTTTAAACATCAGTAATTCAAGAAATCCTTCTCTGGTATCTCATTCTTTCAGTAATAATAACGCAGATTTCTCCACTGATTCCAGAAAAATATTACTACAGTCTTTGCCGTATTCTCTTGAGGGCATATCTTTAGAAGATCCGACCTCTCTACTTCAAGGTGGGGCTGACTGGATTGTTATAACAGATAACCGGTTTTTGGCGCAGGCTTCGAGATTGAAAAACTGGAGAGAAAATCATCTACGGGGTATTACATCACCAGAAGCTCGAGTAATAGAAATAGATGATATTTACAACAACTTTTCATATGGAGTAAAAGACCCTTCTGCCATAAAGAGATTTTTATACTGGACGCAGGAAAACTGGAATCCGCCTGTTAGTTACGTTTTATTATTTGGCGACGGCAGTTACGACGATAAAAATCTGACGGGAAACGGAAAAACTTCTTTTATTCCCATACACACGGAAGGTACGACTGTTTCTGAGTCCTCTCTCTATATCACCGCAAATCCCTGCTGGGATAACTGGTTTTCAGATTTCAACTTTGACAGCGTTCAGGACATACCGATTGGCAGGGTAACCGCCTCCAATGTTCCAGAAAGCAAAGAATGGGTAGACAAGTTAATTGATTACGAAAGAAGTACAGGTGATTGGCAAATGAAAGCAATACTTCTACCAGATGATGCTATTAAAGGTAGTTATAATCCTAGTAGCGAAAAAATCCATACAGTTTATATGGAAAGAATTTCCGACTTGTTGCCCGATTGGATTTACAGAGACAAAATTTATCTAATGGAGTACCCCATGTCCGAAAGCAAAACAAAACCTGCTGCCGAAGAGGACCATATAAAATCAATGTCCGATGGAGCTCTTCTGGGATTTTATCTTGGACACGGTAACCTCACACAGTTAGCTGATGAAAAAGTACTCGTACTTAATGATATTAATCTTTTTTCCAACTGGCGAAAAACCCCCTTTTATTACTTCGGTTCCTGTGACGTCGGTTACTTTGAAAGACCTAATCAAAATTGCATCGGCGGCTATTCCAATCTTTATAAAGACGGAGGTAATATCGTTTCGATCGCTGCGGGAAGAGCCACAGGATATTCATCTAATGGAGATTTAGGGCTGCAAATAGCAACATATCTCTTTAGAGATTCTGTGCCTGCTGCCGGGGATGCATTCCTTTTTGCAAAAGAAAGGGAGGGACATTTTACTTACATATTTTTTGGAGACCCCGCCACTTCGATACTAAAGGATTCAGTCTTATCTGACATCACAATACCTGATACGGCTGTGGGGGGAAATCAGTTGGAAATAAAAGGAGAAGTTCATAACTTGTCTGAAAAGATTTTCTGTTATTTTACTGAGGCGAGCTACGATACTGTTCTTGATGCGACAGAAGGCACCGGCGAATTTGAAAGTGTAACAATAAATAAGGAAGGTAAAACCATATACAGGGGCAGTGCGCACATCGTTAATGATTCGTTTAATTTAAAAGTAAACATTCCATATAATATAAAAGCAGACTCGGGCAAAATTTTTCTTTATTCAAGGGGAGAGAAAGACTCATACTTTACCTCTCAAATATATTTGGTTGAGGGTTCTCTTCCGGATGACACAATACCTCCTACCACCGAATTCAAACTACAAGATAGAGGTTTAAAACGAGGGGATCTAATACCCCCTTCAGGAAATATAACCCTTATGGTAATAGATAGCAGCGGTCTGGATTTAAGAGTAAAATCCAATCTTCAAGTTATAATTAACAATAGAGATCCTTCATTTTTAGCTGATAGGTTCTCCTATACAACAGGAAGCTCATCGGCAGGAGAGGTTACTTTTTCTTATACGTCTCCCGGCTTTTCTGATTCCATCAATTTTAAAGTATATGCTAAAGATAATGCAGGAAATGTTACGACTGATTCGATTTCTTTCAAGATAGGCGAAGATGAATTGCTCTGGGACGTTAAAAATTATCCAAATCCAATGAAAGATAAAACGGTGATAATTTATCATGTTTCCGAAGAAATGCCTGTCACGATAAGAATATTTACAATAGCAGGAAGATTGGTTAAAGAAATTTCTCCGGGAGTTTCCAGATATGGTGCAAATTACGCGGAATGGGACGGAAAGGACAAGAAAGGCAGAAGAGTTTCTAACGGTGTTTATTACTATGCCATAACAGCAGGTGACAGCAAACCTTATTATGGCAAAATAGCAGTAATAAGATGAAAATAGTTGGTGTTATTGGCGGATCAAAAATACCGAAAGATATTTATGAATTAGCCTTTAAAATGGGAAAATTGATAGGAGAAAGAAATTACGTTCTTATAACCGGGGGTTTGAGTGGAGTTATGGAAGCGGCTTCGAAAGGAGCAAAAGAAAAAGGTGGACTGGTTATTGGAATACTACCCGGAAACTCCAGATTTAAAGCCAATAAATGGGTCGACGTTCCAATAGTAACCGGAATGAGCCATGCCAGAAATGTAATTATAGCACAAAGTGCAGACATTCTGATAGCAATCGACGGTGCAGTGGGAACACAAAGTGAAATAGCTTTTGGGCATATATATAAGAAAAGAATAATAGGAATTAAATGTGCCATGCCTCTTCCTTTTGAGGAAGTTACTTCTCCCGAGGAAGCGATAGAAAAAGTGGACGAGTTTTTTTCTAAGTAAAAAACGTAAAAATTTGACTGACCAGCATAATTTAAAAATAAAATACAATATAGAAGCCGAAAAGATATGATTATATTTTGTTTATTTTCTTTAATCACCGTTCTTTCAGATACGCCAGATTCTTTAATTCTAAAGTATTCTGCAGAGTATAAAAAAAACAAAGTGGGAGATAAAGTTCAATATTATCTTAAAGACGGTGGAACCTATCCCGAAGAAAGTGGTTTACCCGAATTAGCCTCAGTTAAAAGGAGAATATTGACGCCGGTAAACGGGAAAGTTGAATTAAAGTATAAAGTTTTGAGTACCCACACAGAGAGAGGAATACCAACAATTATCAAGCGTTACGGAGAAAGTGAAACAAGAAAAGTCCCCAAAAGTTACACTCCTCCTCCGGTAACAATAAGAGAAAACAGGCCTTCTCCTCATGGTAACGCCACAATAATGATTAATCCTTTTTCTTTTGACGGAAAGGGTGTAAAAGTCAGAAGTGATATTGTGATTAAGATTTATTTCTACGGTGGCAGGTGGATAAGCCCAAGAGGATATCAGAGAAAAAATGCCCATATCTTCTTGAATAAAATCAGGGGTGAAACAGTAAGAACTTCAGCCATTCAAAAATTACGTCAGGAAGCGTTTTTATATGCAAAGATAAAAACCACAAAGGAAGGTTTATATGAGGTTACCCCGTCGGATCTCCGGGGAGTGGGAATAGACCCTTCCTCAATCGATCCCGAAGAGATAGAAATCCTCGGCGGATATGACAGGGTAATGCGTTGGGAAATGGACAGCCTTTTAGCTATGGATACACTTCCGGGTGTATTACCGGCAGTATATGAAGTTGATGGAGACGGAACATTTGAAGAAGGTGAAAGAATTCTTTTTTATGCGCATTCTCTTTCAGGTTGGAGTAGAAACAGTTTCAAAGAAAGCGTTTTCTTTTATTATCATCCTTATACTGACACAAATGTTTACTGGCTGCGTTTCAGTGGTGAAAACCCTCATACGATGGAAGAATTCTCCCGGACGGGTGGTGAAAATGTTACTCATTTCACAGATACTATTCATCTGGAAAAAGACTTGCGTAGCCCCTTAAAGAGCGGTCTTGTGTGGGGATGGAAAGAATTGAATACAACGGGTGATACTTTAGAGAGTGGTTCCGATACTTTGCAAATCGATTTTAATACTCCTGATGTTTTTAATAATCAAGCCATAATCCGAGTGGCCTTTTACCCTAAAACCAGGGGCGATTATGATATAAAAGTATCTTTAAACGGACAGAGTATCTCAAAAACAATTGCTTCTCAAGGTCTTGAGAATAGAAGCAGAACCGTTTTCACAGATACCATAAATGCTCTTGACTCAGGTTTAAACAACATAGTAATTACGCTTGAAACTCCCGAAGAATCCATAATTATGGATTATATAGAGGTAATATACGAAAGGAGATTAGTTGCAGATGAAAATCAATTATTAATAACACAGAGCGAAGCCTCAATAAGAAATTATACCGTAGAAGGATTTATAAGCAATCCTTATGTTTTAAACATCAGTAATTCAAGAAATCCTTCTCTGGTATCTCATTCTTTCAGTAATAATAACGCAGATTTCTCCACTGATTCCAGAAAAATATTACTACAGTCTTTGCCGTATTCTCTTGAGGGCATATCTTTAGAAGATCCGACCTCTCTACTTCAAGGTGGGGCTGACTGGATTGTTATAACAGATAACCGGTTTTTGGCGCAGGCTTCGAGATTGAAAAACTGGAGAGAAAATCATCTACGGGGTATTACATCACCAGAAGCTCGAGTAATAGAAATAGATGATATTTACAACAACTTTTCATATGGAGTAAAAGACCCTTCTGCCATAAAGAGATTTTTATACTGGACGCAGGAAAACTGGAATCCGCCTGTTAGTTACGTTTTATTATTTGGCGACGGCAGTTACGACGATAAAAATCTGACGGGAAACGGAAAAACTTCTTTTATTCCCATACACACGGAAGGTACGACTGTTTACCAAAGTGAGGGAGTTTTTAACTCAAATCACTCCTTTGATAACTGGTTTGTAGACTTTAATGAAGACTGGCAGGTGGTCCCGGATATACCGATTGGAAGAGTAACTGTTTCCGATATAGCGGAAGGAAACGGATGGATATATAAGTTGATAAATTATGAGAATAGTGCTGAAGCATGGAGAATGAGAGCGATCCTTTTTGCAGATGATGCTTTTTCTCCTTACTATCAAACAATGGAATCAGATTTCACTGAAGCATTAGTAAGAATTTCAGATAGTCTGCCCGGCTGGCTTTATCAAGATAAGATATATTTAATGGAATACCCGAGAATATCAAGGTTAAAACCTGACGCAAGAAACGCCTACCTTGAATCGATAAAAGATGGAGCCCTTTTGGGTATTTTCCTTGGACACGGGCACTTCAGGAAATTAACTCATGAAACGGTAATTCAGATTGAAGATATTAATCTTTTTTCTAATGGTATAAAGGCTCCTTTTTATTATTTTGGAGCCTGCAATGTCGGTTATTTTGAAAGACCGGATGAAGATTGCATCGGCTGCTATTCCAATCTATACAAAGATGGAGGTACTATTGTTTCTATTGCTGCAGGAAGAGCTACGTCATATAGCCCTAATCTTTCGTTGGGAGAGAGGATTATAGGAAACCTTTTCAGTGATTCGGTAAATACTTCAGGGGATGTTTTTCTTCTTGCAAGGGAAGGTGGAGGAGATGAAACTTATACTTTTTTCGGAGACCCTGCCACTTCGATACTAATTGATTCAATTTTACTTGACTTTACAACACCTGACACTGCTGTGGGTGGATTGCAGTTAGATATAAAAGGGAGGGTTAAAAATTCTGCCGAGAACATTTTCTGTTTTATCGCTGAGGCAAGTTATGATACAATTCTTGATGCAACGGAAGGCACCGGAATATTTGATAGTGTAACAATAAAAAAAGAAGGAAGAACAATATTCAGAGGCAGTGCTCCAATAGTTAACGATTCATTTGTGGTAAAAGCAAATATTCCCTATAATATTCATTCGGATTCAGGCAGGATTAGTCTATATTCGAGAGGAGAGAAAGATTCATACTCTTTCTCCCCTATATATTTTACCGAAGGTTTGTCCCCTCTAGATTCGACTCCTCCTTCCGTTGAATTCAGAATGGATGATGTAGTTATTGAAAGTGGAGACTTAATTCCTTTTTCAGGGGGGATAACTCTTGTTATTACCGACAGCAGTGGACTCGACTTAAGATCTGCAAGTAATCTGAGAGTAATAATTAATAACGGCGAGGAGCTTTTCCTGGCGGACAGGTTTTCTTACTCGACTGGTAGTCCAACAAAAGGTGAAATCTCTTTCACTTATAGAGCGGATTTGCCATCCGATTCCATCAATTTTGCAGTACATGCTAAAGACAATGCGGGGAATGAAGCTATCCGGGAGATATTTTTTAGAATAGCAGAGCGAAAATTGCTCTTGAATGTTAAAAACTATCCAAATCCAATGAAAGACAAAACTGTTATAGTTTATAACCTTTCGGATGAAACCTCCATAGTAATAAAGATATTCACAATAGCAGGAAGGTTAGTGAGGGATCTTCTCCCAGGATTATCTGAGTATGGGGCAAATTATGTAGAATGGGATGGCAGGGATAGTAAGGGCAGATTAGTTTCTAACGGTATTTACTATTACGCCATAAAAGCGGGTGACAGCAAACCTTATTACGGTAAAATAGCAGTAATAAGATAAACAAACATAGCGCCTGGCTTTTGACCCTTAGCTGTTAGCTTAGATAAAAAACAAAACTTTGTGGTCTCTGCTGCTTTGCGTGAAATTAATTTTGTGTGTGGATTGGTTTTAAAAAACAAAAATTTTAGTTTTTTCTCTGTGCTTTCTGTGAGTTCTTTTTTCTCTGTGATCTCCGTGGTTTAAAATTAGGGCGGTTGTGGGTAGAGTTTCCCTTGACAACAAAAGAAGTTTTTCTATATTTATTCGGAAATACAAATCAAAGGAGATATAGATGAAATTGACTCTAATCGGTTTAGGAACTGTAAATAGAGGTTTATTAGAATTACTTCTCGAGAAAAAAGATTCCCTTTCAAAGGAATACGACTTCGATCCTTTAATTACTGCTATTTCCGACCCTGTTGTCGGTTCGGTTTTTTCCGAAAAGGGAATTAATATAAAAGAGATATTATCTTTACTCGAGAAAGAAAACAATATTAAAAATTATTCCAATGGTATAAAAGGTTGGAATTCAGAAAAAACAATAAAAGATGGGAATGCGGACACAATTGTAGAAGCAACCCCAACCGATATAGAGACAGGAGAACCTGGCCTATCTTTAATTAGAACTGCGCTAAAGAGTAAAAAAAATGTAGCAACCACAAATAAAGGTCCTATAGTTTTTGCTTACAGGGAATTAAAAAATCTCGCAGAGAAAAACGGAGTCTTTTTTCGTTTTGAAGGAACCGTTCTTTCCGGAACTCCCGTATTAAGTCTTGTTGAATCTACCTTTAAGGGTATTGAAATAAAAGAAGTCAGGGGTATAATGAACGGAACTGCCAATTATATTCTAACCAAAATGGAAATTGGACTCTCTTATGAAGAAGCCCTAAAAAAAGCAAAGAAGAAAGGTATTGCCGAAGAACAGCCTGAAGCTGATATAAAAGGATGGGATTCTGCCGCAAAAATAGTAATTATTGCGAATGTTCTTATGGGTGGCGATCTAAAATTCAAAGAAGTATCTATAAAAGGAATCGACACGGTAAAGGAAACAGATATCATCAAAGCCTTAAAGGAACGTAAACACTGGAAGCTTATAGCTACGGCAAAAAAAACCGAAAGTGGAATTATTGCTTCTGTCGCTCCTGAGATTTTAAGTGATCAGGATCCTCTTTCTAAGATTACCGGCTCAATAAACGCAATAAATTTTACCACGGATATTCTCGGAAATGTAATGATTTCAGGTCCAGGCGCGGGTAAGAGAGAAACAGGATACGCGCTCCTTTCCGACCTACTCAGCATAAACGAATCGAGTATGAAATAATGGAAAAAACAAGAGAAAGGTGGAGTTCCAGGTCTTCTTTTCTTTTCGCCGTTATTGGCTCAGCAATAGGTCTTGGTAACATATGGAGATTTCCATACATTACTTATGAAAATGGAGGAGGAGCATTCTTAATCCCCTATCTCATTGCTTTGATTACAGCGGGAATTCCTCTCATGATACTCGAATATTACGTTGGACATTTCACACAGAGTGCACCCCCAACCGCTTTTAAGAAAATATGGCATAGAGCCGAGTGGGCAGGATGGTTTGCCATATTGCTGATATTTATACTTTCAACTTATTACTGTACGATTATGGGATGGAGTGTTAATTATCTCTTTCATTCTTTTAATTTGGGTTGGGGTAGTACAGCTGAATCCGTAAGTTCGTTTTTTAACAACAATATTCTGCAGTTATCCGAATCTCCTTCGGTTTTTGGGGGAGTTAGACTTCCTATAGTAGGAGGGCTGGCTCTTGTATGGTTATTTATTTATTTGAGTCTTTTTAAGGGCATAGAAACTCTGGGAAAAATTGTATATTTCACCGTTATAATTCCCTGGTTGATAATTGTGGTAATGGTCGTAAGGGGGCTTACACTTCCCGGGGCAATGGAGGGTCTTAAGTTTTATTTGACTCCCGATTTTTCGGTTTTGCTTAATCCTAAGGTATGGCTGGCGGCATACGGGCAAATATTTTTCACTTTATCTCTTGCAATGGGTACTCTGATTGTTTACGCGAGTTATTTACATGAAAAATCGGATATTACCGTAAACGCTTTCCTGACAAGCATCGCCAACTGCCTTACTTCCTTTATCGCCGGATTTGCGGTCTTTTCCACACTTGGATACCTCGCTCAGGCTCTTGGTGTTCCGGTTAAGGATGTTACGACTTCCGGTATAGGACTAGCCTTTGTAACCTACCCTATGGCGATTAGTTTACTTCCTGTAGCCGCGCGTTTCTTTGCCGCTCTTTTCTTTTTGCTTCTTCTTACGCTCGGAATAGACTCGGCTTTTTCTATGACAGAACCCGTTGTAGAAAGTATCGTGGACAAATGGGGAATAAGGAAAAAATACGTCTTACCTGTTATTTGTGTACTTGGTTTTCTTGTGGGACTACCTTTTACCACCAGGGCAGGACTTTACTGGATTGACATAGCAGACCACTTTATTACCAATTATGGTATTACTACGGTTGGTTTTCTTGAATGTATAGTTATAGGTTACGTTCTTGGAGCAAAGAAAGCCAGAACCTACATTAATCAGGTTTCCGAATTGAAAATAGGTATATGGTGGGATATATTTATAAAATTCCTCACACCTGCTTTTCTCGGAATCTCCCTGATTTTTCAGTTTGTAAATCTGATAAAAAAAGGATACGGCGGTTATCCTATCTGGACAACTTATATAGGAATAGGCCTTATCATTGTTATTGCTATCGCTGCAATAATTCTCGCCAAGAGAAAGGGCGCTGTATAGTCATTTACTGCAAAGCATTCCTTGAAGACACACAACAAGCTTTCTACATTCTTGACGGAATATATTTTTTTAAGTATAATTAATCAAAAAAGGAGGATTTATATGATTTCAAAAAATTCAATAATTAGGTATTCTGTTTTGTTGGTTTTACTGTTTTCTTATAACTATAAAGCTCTTTCACAGGGCCTAATAATCGATCATACCTGTGTAAATCTTTCGGAAATACCATCCGAATGGATCGACTCGGTTCAGGCAAATTGCAGATTGCATTACGCCCATACGTCTCACGGCGGACAATTGACCTCAGGGCTCGGGATGATAGAATCTGCCGATACCAGCTACAATTTTGCCAGAACACTGCTTTCTTTACCAAATGAGAATGGGGCTTTTTGTATATTTGACGGACAGGAATTTGACGACTATATAACACCCGATGAATACTGGCAAACAAAAGGGGGAATGGATTCCACGAGAAATGTTTTAAACCATAATCCTTCTATAAACTATTCAATGTGGTCCTGGTGTACTCAGCCGAACGGCTATTCTGAGTCTCAAATCCAGGCCTACCTGGATTCTATTTCACAGCTTGAATCTGAATTCCCGAATGTTACGTTTATATACATGACGGGTAATGCTCAATC
>CAZALG010000008.1:15834-21379 GCA_964485935.1 uncultured bacterium
GATATAGAGTGCTGGTACAACGGCGATATGGATACTTCCTCGTATGAAGGCAATGTCTTTCCGCGTGAGCATGACCAGTACAATGTAAACGAAAGCGCTCATACCTCCAACTTAAACTGTGAACATAAGGGCGAAGCGCTCTGGTGGATGATGGCATGCCTCGCAGGTTGGGATCCAACCTCCGGAATCGAACAAACAAAATCTACTTCGGGAGACGAACTAAGACTTTCCCTTAAAAATGTATATACCCCAAGCATTAACATAAAGTATGAAATCCCAAAAAGCTGTATGGTTTCATTAAAAATTTATGATCTTTTGGGAAATACAGTCAAAACCCTGGCAAGCGGAAAAAGAGAAGCCGGAGTTTACACCATAAGTTGGGATAAAAAAACAGAAGACAATCAACCTTTACCTTCAGGCATATATTTCATCCGCGTCGAGGCAGGGAGAGAATCGGTAACGAACAAAATACCTATTCTTAGGTAAATAAAAAAAGAAGCCGAAGAAGAAATTATACAGTATAAATTAGTGAAATATTCTTAATGTAAAACAAGAAAAACTGCGCTAAGAAGTGTAAGTATTATTCCTACTACAATTTTTACCTTAAAGACATAGCAGTTACTTTTGCCTGTCGATGTTTCTAAGTTTTTTATTTCAATATAAGGTATTGGTGCGCGCCGATACCATCCTGTAATCTTAACGTCTTCACCTTTATATCTTTTTGCCCGAAGTAGTCCGAACAGAAAATTCCATATGCCAAGGGGTTGACGGTAATCCAGGAATATTATTCCCGTATTATCCTGCAGGACGAAATCTTCGCTCCAAATGAGTCCCGGTACTCCTCTTCCGATAATTTTACCTTTTATCGTGCAGGGTACCCCGCGCACACCGGACACTTTTATTTTCTTCAAAAGTGACGAGATTTTCATTTCGGGAAAGAACGAAAAGTTGTACGAGAAAATCGTTCTGAGCAAATAAGTTCCACCCAATAAAAAAACACCTAATTTAAGGAAAACAAAATCCTGTTTTACAAAAAACAGTACGGCACTCAAAACAACAGCAATAACGGGTAGTAAAACGATTAAAAAGTCAAGGAGAAATTCATCCCAGTAGCTTTCAGGGCGTTTTTCATTGAAAACTATGTAAGGAGGTTTACCCATAGTTTCCGCTTGTTTGCTTAAGGCAAGCAGTCTTTTAGCAATTAAAGGATGAGTGGAGTGTAATTCGTAATACTTTGCCCATGGGCTCCACAGGTCCCATCTCATGACCCTTTTTAATGTATCTTTATCGACATCTCCTCCCATATATCCCGGATGATAGGATGAGATTGCCAAAGAAGAAGCAGAAGTCGGGTCGAATATTCCCATTGCTTTTATCGATTCTAACTGAGGTTTTCTACGCTCTTTCTTCTTCCCTTTCCCCGCAAGACCGTAGCCTATCTTAACCAGGGCTGAGGCTAAATCATTGGGATTACAATTTTCACTTGCGAACCTATCGGCGAAATATTCTCTTATACGCGAAAAACCAAGGACAATGTACTCAGAAATCAAATAAAGGATGTATGAACCTATCGCAATCGCATAACGGATACCGGCAGTTTTATCTTTTCCGCTTGTTCTAATCCGAATCAAGGTACGAAAAATATAATATAAAATTAAAGGTACAACATATGCAATAGTCATCACAAGCATATCCCAGTGTACGGCATGGCCAATCTCATGCGCCACTACTGCTTCCAGTTCTTCTTCTCCCAGCAAATCTATAAGCCCTGAAGTTATTACAATTCTTGCATCATTGGGAATGTGCCCGTAAGTAAAAGCGTTGGGCGAACCATCATAAATTATTCCGAAACGCGGAACTCTGATATTGTATTTAGGGGAAACATCTTTTAAAAAGGTCTGTAAATGTTCTGGCAACCTCTCAAGTGATTTCCATCTCACATTGTACAAAAATCGTAAAACGAGATCCATCAGGAAAGGAGAGATTAAAAATTGTACTAACGCTATTCCCACTCCAATAATTAAAGCTATTATTGGTTCGAGATAATCGAGGTTAACAAGAGTTACTAAGATTAAAGAAAGTAAACCGTAAAGGAGAAAAAGAGTCATCCCGGAAGTAAGGCCCAGATTTGGCAAATGAATTGGTGTTGCCTTAGGAGGAGTTAGTGAGGATGGAAAGGTTTTCTTATCTATCTCTATTTTGATAAAGAAATTTTTTTCTTCAAGAAATTCATCCAGAACCTTTTTATCTATCCAGATACTGCCTGTTTTAAGACAGTAGTAAATTACCATTTTATTTCCTCTCAAGGGTAGTCCGATGAGAGGAGTCTGGGAATGAGGATTTAACTTTCTATAGAGTCTTGAATTCTTTAATCCGTCCTTAATTTTCCAGCGCAGATATTTTGGAGTTTTTGTAAAATAATAAATTTCTCCCCTATCCAGCCAGATGCCTTCGCATCGAGAGCAATAATCTACCATCACTCCGTTTTTAGTCATCACCGGAACGAGTTCGCTTTCTTTACAGTTCGGACACTTCATTTTTTCAACTGAGTGAGGTTAGCTTTAACCATTACTTCAATCTGACAATCTTTTTAACTTCTACTATATTGCCGGATTTTGCCACACAGAAAAAAACTCCGGATGAAACCTTTGTTCCATTTTCATTGTCGAAATGCCATGAGACTCTGTATTTCCCCGGATCCTGCTCTTTATCTACTAAATTCCTTATATGTCTGCCTACTATATCCACTATATACAATGAAACTTTACTTTTTTTTGTCAGTTGATATTCTAAAAGTACTTTATTAATAAATGTATTAGTATGAGTATTTAGAAATTCGAATGCTTTGTATTTTTCGTCGTCGGCTTCTATACCTGAATAAGATTTATAGATAACATTCTTGTTGACTGTAGTGTCAGAGTTTGCGCTTATCCTGATTAAATCGCCCAGCGGATTTACCTTAACCCGCTGGTATATATCATCTATCCTGATTGTATCGGTGCCACTCGATTCAATAACATATATTTTACCCTGATACACGCCAGAATTAGTATCGGTTTCTATGAGTGCGTTTGCTATACCGTCATTAAAGATATCGCTTTTAATAATTACAATTGCAGGTTCCATTAAATTATTTGTTCTGTCTTCTCCGTATAGCCTTACGTAGAGTGTATCAGGTTCAAGCAGAGTATCACAAATAACAGAAAAGTTCGAATCAGAATAAACATTAATCGAATCTACTTCTATGGGTTCTCCCGGAACTCCGGAAATTAAATTTAAACTAAATGGTATTATATCAGCAGGGCCTTTTATCAGATTTTGAATACTTGCACTATCAGTAAAATTCCAGAAATTATTTTCAAGTCGTATTTTATCGTCTTTAGCATTGCAAATTTCAATATCGGGTTGGAAAGTGTTATAGTAAAGGTTAGAATAGGCAATATCAATATGATCATAGTTGGAAGCGTCAGTGCTTATACCTGCCAACCCCGAGTTTATCGAATCTATAGAACCATTGTCCGCTATGAAACAAGAATCAATATCAATCAAACTTGAGAAATGACATATATCAACATATATGGCTCCTCCAGAAATTCTGGCATAATTACCCAATATTGTGCAAAACCGAATAGAAGAAACACAATCAGAAAAAACGCAAAATGCTCCTCCGTGGTGATTTGCGTAATTATTAAAGATAGAACTATACCTTATATCGCAGTTACCTTCAAAAGAGTATATTCCACCGCCGTTTAAAGTAGTAAAATTATTGTAAACTTCATTGTAATAAAACTTGGGCTGAGGAAGAGAAATATTAGCATAGAACTCGACGCCGCCTCCATCATTACCTAAAGCTAAGTTATTTCTGATAACATTGTGGAAAATATCGGGAGATGAAACCCCACAAAACATTCCTCCTCCGAATTCAGCAATATTTCCAAACAAATCGTTATTCTCAAATATGCCATAGCCACAGTAAGCAAAAGAAACACCTCCACCCCCTACTGAGCGATTGTTGAATATTATATTACCCTCAATTCTGGGCAGAGAAGACTCGCAAAAAACACCTCCTCCATGAAAATCCGCGGTATTATCGGTTATTATATTATTCGAAATCAAAGGAGAAGATTCATAACAATAAATACCTCCTCCGCTATCATCAAAGCGTAAAATATCTCCATTGGCATTCCCGCCTCGAATAGTAAAACCCTCAATAACTGCCACTTGCGAACTGCTATCACCAAACCAACAGAAAATAACATGTTTAGACGTATCACTCAAACCGACGGCATCGAGTGTACAAGCCTGCGCACCGCTATTACTACGAAGATATACAGAATCTCGCATTATAAGTCCGGTATCGGCGTTTATGCAAACATTATACCTGCCCTCAGATACAAGAACAGTATCGACTCTATCAAAAACACATGAGGAATCATGGGCAATATTAATATATTTCTGCAAGGAATCCCCCTCGACTCCTGCAGTATCGATATACCAGGTTTTAGAATAAATTAGAAAAGGCAAAAGAGAAGACAATACAAAAACCTTAAACATCGATCAACCTCCCTTAATTTGATTTGCCTAATTCTCATCTCTATTACCCTGGAGATAAGTACTTATTCTTTGATTATTCATGCCATACCTCTTTGCCATCTTATCTCATAGCTGTATTATCTTAAAAAAACAAATTCAACTTATTAACTAACCTTCATATTGTGAATTTAAAAAATCTACTTCATAATAAGTGTAACTTTTTCCACAGAACAACTGGTGTGGAAATTTTACCATTTACTTTTAAAATTAAAGGCATTAACTTAGAAAGTCAAGGGGAGATTAACTTATACCGTAAGATAAGTTTTACGACAATATCATCTTCTCATCTGTACGCCAGAGTAAGAAAATATAAATGAATGTTATGATTAATTATGGTTGCGAGTTTCGAGTAAAAAAACAACAAAAAAATCCTAAAAGTCTGCGTTCATCTGAATCCTATTATTGGGGAACTTTTCGTAACAAAAAAGGGTCTTAATTGTTGATAATCCTTGTAAATACAAATCGAAAAATTAACTTAACAAGCATTAAACATAAAGGGGTTTTATTAAAATGTTCAAAAAATATTTTTTTTATATTTTATTTCTCTTAACTGTAGCTAATCCCGGATTATTTGCTTATAGAAACTTTCATGGTTCTGTAAAGGATTTTGAAACAGGAGAACCACTGCCAATGGCAAATATTCAAATTGAGGGAACTTACAGGGGAACGATTACAAACAACGACGGGGTTTTTTCTATTAGATTAGACTCCCTCCCGGCAACTCTGGTTATACGTTATATAGGATACAAAACCGAAAAACTCATAGTTGAAGATAGCACCGAAGATAATGTTGTTATAGATTTAATTTCGATACCTGTACAGAGTGAGGGAGTTGTTGTCACAGGGCAGGATCCGGCAATAAATATAATGCGAAAAGTCATCAAGAAGAAACAGGAGATGAAAGATAAACTTAAATCGTTCAAGGCTGATGTTTATATGCGAACATTTCTTT
>CAZALG010000009.1:0-19386 GCA_964485935.1 uncultured bacterium
CTCGAGTATTAAAACATCAAAATCTTTTGATTCAACAACAGTCCCTATACGGTTTAAATTCTCTTCTGTTAAAAGAAAAACTTTGTCAAAGAAAAACTCTGCGTCCTGAGTAACTTTTAAGGGGTCCTCTTCAGTTAAGAGAACAAGAGGTGTTTTATCCTTAAAACCATAAGCTAAAAGAAGTTCTCCAGGATAGGGAGGAGGATTAAGAACCCTATTTTTATTTATTTCTTTTTTTAAAAATTCATATAAATCTTGTTTAATGTTCACAGAGAAAGGCCCAGAAAGCCTGAAAAACCTAGAAATGCAAGTCCCATAAGGGCGGCAATTACGAAAGAAATTGGAAGTCCTTTTAGAGGTTCCGGTATGGGAGCGTTTTCCAATCTTTCGCGAATTGAACCGATAAGGACTATTGCGAGGAGAAAACCTAAGCTACTGCTAATGGCGAAAACGATTCCTGACATGAGATTAAAATTATTATCGATATTCAAAAATGCAACGCCGAGGATTGCACAGTTAGTTGTGATAAGAGGTAGAAATATTCCGAGTGCAGAATAGAGCGCCGGTAATTGTTTTTTAAAGAAAAGTTCCAGGAACTGAACGAGAGAAGCGATTACAAGAATAAACACCACTGTTCGAAGATAAATCAGGTTTAACGGCATAAGAATATATTGATAAAGGAACCATGTTATTACTGTTGCAAGTGTCATTACGAATATAACACTTACTCCCATGGATGTGGCTGTTTTCATTTGTCTCGAGACGCCAAAGAAAGGACATAATCCTAAAAATTTCATTAACACTATATTGTTGACCAGAAAAGCCGATAGGAATATTAAAAATAAATTATCCATTATTTTTTCCTCCAGTAGTTAAACAACCCCATAAGCAGTGCTATAGTAAGAAAACCACCCGGAGGTAAAATGAGTAGTATTGCTGATGATTCTGTAAAAGAGGTACCGAAAATTTTGAAACCGTCGAATACCCCTGGGATACTCATCCAAATTCCCTGTCCTAATATTTCTCTAATAGTTCCCATTATAAAAAGGACCAGGGTAAATCCGATCCCGGCGCCGAGTCCGTCCATAAAGGAAAGATGTACGGGATTTTTAAAGGCGAATCCTTCCGCTCTTCCGAGAATACCGCAGTTTACAACAATTAGAGGGACGAATACTCCCAACTGAGTGGAAAGGGGTGGCAGGTAAGCTTTTAATGTATAATCTATTATGGTCACAAACGATGCTATTATAATGATGAATATGGGAATTCTTAAATTGGTTGGTATGATTTTTCTTAAGGAAGAGATAAATAAATTAGAGAGTATAAAAACGAAAGTTGACGCTATCCCCATTCCAAGTCCGTTGTATGCCGAAGTGGTTACGGCTAGCGTGGGACAGAGCCCTATTGCCAGGACCAGTATTAAATTGTTTTTAATTATGCCGTCTATAAGAGTGCGTTTTATTTTTCTCTCCCTTTAATATATTTCGAATACCCGGTTTTTATTTCTTTTCGGATTTTTTCTGCAATTTCTTCAAACCCAGTGGTGAATTTCAGTTTTTCGATGTTTTTTATTAAAACATTTTTGAATTTTCTTTCTAAGTATTCCTTTAGATCTTCGCTCTCTTTGGAAGTATATTCCTTCTCGGTTTCTATATTCTCTATTAATATTGAAATGTTTTTAATCCTTTCGTTTTCAATTTGAGTGAGAACGCGAAAAACAAAAGAAGAATCTCTGGCAGTTGAAAGATATACGAAATCATTGGAAGTTTGCCATAGTTTATTAGGTATTAATTCTTTAAGTGCCGAATCAGTTGATTTTTCTAAAGAATCAAGATAAGTTTTCAAAAATTCTTTGGAGGTTTGCCCTGGTAACATTTCTATGTATTGTATTAAACCTTCTCTTACTGCATCTGTGGCAGCTCTGGAAGATATAGTCGCAGAAGTTACAGCATCAATTTTTCCTTGTTGTTTATCTTTTTTAAGGAAGACTTCATCTGCTGAGAGATTGTTAAATTGATTTAAAAAGGGTTCTTCGGCTATTTTCATTCCAAGCCCCGGTGTTTCCGAAAGTTCCTCTTTTGGTATTTTGACTCGTATTATCTTACCTGTTGAGTCGACTCCTACGATCGGTCTAATTGTACCGGAATATCCTTTTTTCCCGGACCTGAAAACAATACCTATATACTTTTCTTCTTTAAAGACTTTCCATAAAGTATCAGCTTTTATTTCTTCAAAGCGGACTGATTGATCGCCGAATACTTCGTTTAATGATTTCTTTAATGATTCTTCTCTGTATTTGGAAATTAAAGGAGCTGTTTGTTTGTATACGAATGAAAGAAGAAATGCCGAGGTTATACCGACTAAAAACAATACAGAAACTTCTCTGATTTTTTTCAACATCACTACCTCCCAAATATTGTTTTCTCGGATATTTTATCGAGAAGAGGTACGAACATATTCATAATCAAAATCGAATAGGAAACGCCTTCAGGATATCCCCCCCAGATTCTAATTAGGACACAAATTATTCCTCCGGCTATCCCGAATATCCATCTTCCTTTTACCGTTACAGGGGAGGTTACCATGTCAGTTGCCATAAAAAGTCCTCCAAGCATTACCCCTCCGGATAGTATATGAAATAGTGGAATTACAGGCGTTTTTCCTAAATAATATAAGATTGCAGAAAAAACAAAAACCGACCCGATGTATCCTAAGGAGATTTTCCAGTCTGCGTGTTTTCTGATGAAAAGGTATAAGGCACCAATTAAAAGAAGAAGTGCTGAGGTTTCTCCAATACAACCTCCTACTTTACCAAAGAAAAGAGCTTTAAGCATATAGGTTGAGTTTAATGATTGCGCTATTGATTCAGTAGGATTTACCTTAAGTAGAGTTAGTGGAGTTGCCTGAGCTATTCCATCAAGAGCCTGTGTCGGCAGTCCCGATAAAGTTCCCGAGGCAGGTGGTGCCCAATTTCCCGCCATTAAGCCTGGCCAGGAAGCTGTGAGAAACGCTCTTCCAGCGAGTGCAGGATTAAAGATATTGTAGCCGATTCCTCCGAATATCTGTTTTACAACTAAAATAGCGAAAGCGGATCCAACTAGGGGAATCCACCACGGAGATTTTGGGGATATATTGAAAGCCAGGAGTATTCCCGTTATAACAGCACTTCCGTCAAAAATACGAATTTCTCTTTTTGTTATTTTTTCAAAAGCATATTCACTCCCGACTGCCGAGAGTACAGAAATCAAGGTTAGAAGTATGACTCTTTCTCCGAATATGTGGATCGAATAAATGAAAGCAGGCATTAAAGCGGCTACTACACTCCACATTATTCTTTTAGTGCTGACTTTAGATGTTATATGAGGGGCTGGGCTTATACGTAACATTTTTTATTTTTTCTTTGTTATCCTGTTCTTGGCTATTTTAAACTGTTGTGTAAGAGGTATATTTGCAGGACAGACATAGGAACAACTGCCGCATTCCATGCAGGATAAAACCCCCATTTCTTTTGCTTTTTCTAATCTATTCATTTCGATGTGTTTGTATAACTCTGTTGGTAGCAATTTCATAGGGCAGCAGTCAACGCAAGCTCCGCATCTTATACAGGGAGTAGGTTCTTTTTCGAGACACTCTTTTTCATTTTGAACAACTATTCCCGAGGTTCCTTTTACAACGCAGGAATCTAATTGAGATTGAGCTATGCCCATAAGAGGCCCACCGTTTATAATTTTCGAAATTTTCCCAATAGGGCCTTCAGTAAGATTAATCAGATAATCGAAAGGAGTTCCAATGGGTACCAGAAAATTTGATTGATGTCTTACGCTGCCTGTAACTGTAACGACTCTTTCAAAAAGAGGTTTATCAAGATACACTGCTTCATAGATTGCATAGGATGTTCCTATATTTTGAACGTAAGCGCCTACGTCGAAGGGTAAGCCACCTTCTGGAACTTTCCTTCCCGTTATTGCATCGATTAGTTGCTTTTCTGATCCTTGAGGATATTTGGTTATGAGGGCTACGAAGTTAGCCCAGGGAAATAATGAAGCAGTGTTTTTCATGATTTCTAGTGCGTCGAGTTTGTTTGATTCAATTGCAATCCATACATTTTCCGGCTTTACAATTTTTTTTATAATATCGACGCCTTTCATAATTTCTTCAGGCCTTTCCATCATTAATCTGTAATCGGAAGTAAGATAAGGCTCGCACTCGATTCCATTTATTATCACGTCTTTAATTTTTTTGCTTGAAGGAATTTGTAATTTAAAATATGTCGGGAACGCAGCTCCTCCCATTCCTACTATTCCTTTGTCTTTTATAATACTAATAAGTTTTTGTTTTGTGAAATTTGTTCTTTTATTTTTTTGAGTTTTTTTAAAAGGTTCGCTGTTTTCTTTGTTTACTTTTATTTTTATTGCTTCTTTCTTACCTACCAGAGGATGTGGATGCATTAAAGTGCCCATATAGGTTCCGTTTACTGGAGAATGAAGAGGTACTGATAATTTACCTGAAGCTTTTGCGACTTTCTGTCCAATTTCAACTTCTTCTCCTTTTTCCAGGATCGGTTTAGACGGAATTCCGGTGTGCTGAGATAGAAAGAGATATATAAAATCTGGTGGAGCTATTCTTTTTATTTTGGCGTCTTTTGATTTTTCTTTGTAGTCGTGGAGGTGTATTCCGCCCTTAAACGTTAGGAGACTCAAATTTCATTTCCTTTGAAGTTGTTTTTACTGCTATTTTACTGCCAATCATTCCTAGAATTATTCCAAAAACTATAGTCCCTATTATTATGAAATTTTGAGGGAAGTAAAATTCAACGAAGAATTTTGAGGTTAATTGATAAATTAAATATAAAAGCCCTCCACTCATAGCTGCTGCCACACCCCCTTCTATTGCACCCGCAAGGATGAAAGGGGCGTGTATGGTTTTCTCTGTAGCTCCGACGAGTTTCATCACTTCTATAGTTCTCTTTCGGGCAATAACTGTAAGAGGTATAGTGTTTGATACCACAAAAACCGAGGCGAAACTAATCACAATTCCCAGGAGTATGTCAAAAAGAAATAGAATTTTTACAACCCTGTCTAATTTGTTGATCCAGCTTTTTCCGTATTCTACAGCTATAAATTCGTCGAAAATATTAATTTTCTCCGATACTTCTTCTACCTTTTCAGGAGAAGTAAACCCGTCTTTTAATTTGATGCTGAAGGAAGGAGGCAAGGGATTTGTTTTTACCGCTTCTATTAAACTCGGAGCGTCTTTTATTTCTTCCTGAAATTTTTTTAACGCTTCTTCTTTACTTACGTACTCTACTTTCTCCACACCCACCATGGACATAAGCTTGCCTGCAAGTTCTTCTACTTGCTTTTCAGGCAAATTTTCCCTCAAAAAAGCGTTGATTTCGACCTTTTCTCTGGCAAGATTTATTATACCAAAAAGGTTAAAAGTACCCCAGAGGAAAGCTCCCAGCATAAAAAGAGAAAAAAACATTATACCTATGGCAATAAAGGTCATAACGCCATTTCTTCTGAGTCCTATTAAAGCTTCTCTTAAGGAAAACATTTTATTTTGTTGTTATTTGCCCCTGTTCAATATTTATGAATTTGCCCCCCATTTTTTTTGCAAGTTCTACATCGTGAGTAGCCATTAAAACAGCGGTTCCAGCAGTATTTACTTCCTGCAATAATTTTATTATTTCTTCGGAGCCTTCCGGATCAATATTCCCGGTAGGTTCGTCGGCAAGAAGAATAAATGGTTCTCTGACCAGTGCTCTTGCAATCGCTGTTTTTTGTTGTTCTCCACCCGAAAGGGTGTATGGAAAATCATTTCTTTTATGCGATAGTCCTACAAGAGTGAGCGCCTTCATAACTTTTTCTCGCATTTTTCTGCCTGACTGTCCCGTGACTTCAAGTGCGAATGCTGCATTCTCATAAACTGTTTTATCCTTTAACAATTTAAAGTCCTGGAAAATAATACCGATTCTTCTTCTTAAAAAAGGAATTTCTTCTTCTTTTATAGTTGAAGATAGAAACCCTGCCACAGCTACTTCGCCTTCGTCCGGAAAAATGTCCATGTAGATAAGACGTAAAAGAGTAGTTTTTCCTGAACCGGTTTGTCCCGTAAGGAATAGAAAATCACCTTTCGCTATTGAGAGATCGATGTTTTTTAGGGCATACCAGCCTTTCTTGAATCTTTTGCTAACGTTTCTTATTTCTATCATATCTTTTTGTTGCTTGTAAAATTATATGAACTCATTGTTTTGTCAAGGTGCGTTCTAAATCATGAAACACACGAAACAAACGAAAAAAATATTTATCACAGAGGACAAAGAGAACCAGCGTGGCAAAGCTGCTAAAATGTAAAATTACAAATAAAAGTTCAAAAATAAAATAAAAAAAAACTAACCAAACATCTAAAGTTGACTTCCTTATTTTGGGCAAAAAATATATTTACATTTTAATATGTAATTTTGATTTTTAATTTTTGATATTTTAATTTAGATAGAATCCCACAAAGAGCACAAATGTTTTTTTCTCGAAGCCTTGAGTCCTTGAACCCTCGAACCCTTTTCTTATAAAATACTCTCAAGTTCAATAAATTTCACTTTTCCATCTTTTTCGATAATCTCCCGGACTTCTTCCTTTGCGGAGAAATAAATTATTTGCCATCCTGATTCGGATAAATTTTTTAGCATGCCTATTAAAACTACAAGGCGGTTCTGACTTGCCTTAATAAAAGGATCGTCAAGGATGAAGAAGCCCTTTTCTCCTCCGAGCAATTTTTCCCCGAGAGCAAGTCTTATAGAAAAATACAACTGGTCGTAAGTCCCGCCTGAAAGTTTCCACGGGGGCAGTTTTGTACCGTCACTTCGCGTTACTTCGATTTTTTCCGTTTTTTCATTAAACTCGACATTTGTATAAAGCCCGTCTGTCATTTCAGAGAAGTATTTTGAAACGGGGCTTTCTTCTCCGAATTGTTCACCTATTTTTGTCTTTTCTTCATTTGCAATTTCTTCAAGAATTCCAAGCGAAACAATAGCATCTTCCTTCGCAATTTCTTTTCCGTTGATAAAAGTCTGGACTTTCTTTTTGATATTATCAAGATCGGTAGAACCATGACAGCGAAGGTCTTTTTCGCCCAGGATATTATTCGCTTTTTTCCCTATTTCTTTAAATTTCTCACTTAATATATTTAACTTACCCTCAGATTCGCCAAGTTTCTCCCTCGAGCTCGATATTTCTTTGCTTAAATAATCATACTCTTTCTCGTTGAACTCAACGTCTTTTGACTTTTCTTTAAAGGGTTTTAACTCCATGATTTTCTCTCTGTGATTTTCCTTGCCAAGGATTTCATCCAATACTCTTTCTTCTTTTTCTATTTCTCTTTCTATTTTTTCTTTCTTCGCTAATTTTTCACTGAATTCTTTTATGCTATCAACGAAGGTGGAAGATTCTATTTCTTGAATAATTTCAGTGTTCTTTTCTGTTTTCTCGTTAAGTTCGGGAATTATTTTTCCTCGTAGTTCCTTAATTCTGTTTTTTAGAGTCCCGGCCTCCACTTTTTTCATATTAATATCTCCCTCTCTTTCCCCGAAATTTAAAGAGAACTTTTCGACCCCACCTAAAAAATCTTCTATTCTTTCTCCCTTGATTCCTAATTCTGCCAGATCTATTCTCAATTCTTCGAAAATTTTTCTAAATAAAGCTTTACTCCTTTTGCTTTTCAACAGCAAAACCATAAAGACAAAGAAACAAGCTCCAAAAACACATGTTAAGATTGTAAAAACGGGAATTTGCTTAAGTATTAGCCCTAAAATTGAAATAGCAAGCATAACCGAAACAACAAGAAAACTTTGCTGGTTTACCAATGTGAAAGCGCTTTCCGATAAAGTTTCTATCTGTCTGTTTTTTAAGTCTGTTAGCCGGGATCTTAAAATATCTATCTTTTCTTTTTTGTTTTTTGTAATTTTAAATTCATTTTCCTTTTCCTTTAGCTCATCTTCTATAATTTTTATTCTACTTTCACTTTCCTTTAAAATTTTGTTTATCTCAATAAATTTTATTTCTGCCCTTTTGATTTCTCTTTCTGCATCTCTCCATTTGGTAAAGTCTTCGTCCGAAAAGGTCGCCAAATCTTCAAGAGCTTTTCTCCCGTCGTCTATTTTGTTGAGTGCGGAAGCTGCACTTTCGTAGACAACTCTTTTTCTCGCCTCTTCAAGCTTGCCCCGAAGAACTTCTTTTGTTTTTATTTTATCAAAGAGGCGAATCCATTCTCTCTCAAGTTCTTCAATTCGTTCTTCTTCTATTTCCCTTTTAAGAGATTCTATATCTTCTAAAAGGGTGTATGCATCTTCCATTCTTGCTTTAAGATGACCGTCTTCCTTCCTGTTAGAAAAATCTTCGCCGGGAGTCAGTTCAGAAATTTCTAAGATCTTTTGCCTTAAGTGGTTTATTCTGTCAGTTTGAAGCCCGGTTAAGCGGTTTGTAACCTCTGTGTAGAAAGAAGCTTCAGACTCTATGGAAAGGTCGCTATTTCTTATTATGAATATGTTTCGGCACTCCCCTGCAGTAACAGGAAAAATATCATCAAGATGAATTTTTCTGCCAAGTTTTTTTTCTTCTTCGGTCTCTATAATAGCATAACCGTCAACTTCCTGCTCTACCCTGTTAATATTCTTAAAATCTTTAACATTTTTCCCCAATAAAAGTTTTATTAGTGCTTCTAAAGTTAGTGTTTTGCCTGTTTCGTTAACGCCATAGATTAAATTGAAATCAGAAAGATATATTTTCCCTCTATCAGGAAGTGGTCCGTAATGGGTTATCCAAAATTCTTTAATTCTCATTCTTCACTCTCGAGCAAACTTTTAATGAAAAGTTTTTTTATTTTTTGTTTTCTCGAAGGATCTAACTTTTCGAGTTTATTATTAAAAGCTTTAAACAATTCATCTTCTGCTAATTGTTTTATACCTCTTACCTTATTTTCGATTTCAAGGTTTTTATACTTATCTTCAAGTTCTTTAATTTTCTTATGGAAGTCTTCTTCCGTTTTTTCCGTATATCCCGTGAGAGAAAGTAAAATTTTAGCTTCTTTTGGTAACTTTTTTATTTTCTTTCTGATTTTTTTCTCGGGAGAGGTATTATCTTCCGGGTGGATTGAAACATTTATTTTTTTGTAGTAAGGAGAGTTTATTTTATATTGCGAAGGAGGATTTCCCACTTCAAATATATTAACCGACCTTTTTCCGGTTTCCTTTCTTGTTATTGAGATGGGAGATCCCGGATAAACGAAGAATCCCTCCGGGTCTAATTCGTAAGCTTGAAAATTTGTATGAAAATGACCCGCCAGAACATATTTTAAATTAAGATTGTCGAAAAACGATAGTCGTACACCCATATAGTTGATTTCTTCGTCGCCGAAATCAAAACCGGAGAAAGAATGGTCGAGAAGCTCTCCGTGAAAAAGAAGGATATTTGTTTTATTCTCAAGTGTAAGGTCTTTAATTTTACGCAAACTGTTTCTTACTTCGCCACTGGTAATATTCTTGAAAGGAAAGCCAAAGAACCTTAACTTTTCATACTCCAGAGGTTTTGTTAGGTCTCTTATTATATTTACTCTTTCTCCTAAGAAAGCATCCGTACCAAAAGCTTTTTCATCGTGATTTCCCGGAATAATAACAAATTCATATTCGACACTATTTAAAAGAGGTCTTATCTCAGGATAGAGTTTTGTGAAGCTCACTTCTTTGTCAAAAAAATCTCCAGATATGACAAAAAAGTCTATATTTTCTCTTGATCCAATTTTAATTAACGATTTCAGCGTTTTCCAGGAATCGTCCCTATATTCTCTTATGTGAATATCTGAAGTATGAAGGATTTTCATTTTACCAGAGTTTTTTAAGCCTAATCCCTTTATAATAATGAGTTAAGATTTTTTTATAACTATATCTCTCTTTAGCCATTTCCATAGCACCATACTGACACATACCAACACCATGCCCATAGCCTTTTCCGGAAACAATAATCTGGTTGCTCTTTACTTTTATTTGAAACATAAGTGATTTCAAAGAGCCTCTTTCGTCACTAAAAAGTCTTCTGATTTGATCTTTTTCAAGGTAAAATTTTCCGATATCTGTGTTTATTTCAATGATTCTTACTCTATTTGTTCTCGTTCTCTTTATAATTCTAATCCACTCAATCCTGTTAGGTGTTTTACCGAAGAAGTCTTGAATCTGTTTCTTTACAACCTCGAAAAATCCTTTCTTATCATACACTCTTTCCCAACGGTAATGAGGTGAAAACCTGCAGAAATCCTTTCTGTCCCATCCGGAGTCTCGAACCGAACGAAGATATGGTACTCTCTTTCCAACCCATATATTTTCGTTGTTTTCGGTGACCCCCCCACAGGTAGAAGAGTATTTGGCGTCTATAATTTTTCCGTTGTAAGTTCCAACAATTCCCCTAGTGGATTCAACAGCTTTGTTAATTATTTTATCAGTTCTACTCACTCCTCCGTAAACTTGATCCCATATTGTAGTGCTAATATCAAAAGGTTCATTCGGCTTTATGTGTGCCATAACAAAGGACCGCGCAGCAACCGCCTGAGCTTTTAACGCTTCTATCTGACTTTCGGGTAGGTTGCCCATCTCAAAAGGTATAACTCCTTTCAAATAATCTTCGATTTTAACATGATTAACTATTAGGATGTCGCCAAACTTACAAATTACTATGGTTCCCGGATAGATATTTCCATCGATTCTTATGAATCTTTTTGTGGACTCTACAGTAATAGGATATTCCGGATCCTTTATGCTTCCTTCGGGAGTAGTGATTTGCAGGGAAGGATGGAAAGACAAAGATATCCTGCCGGATACCGTACCATTTTTATCTCCCGTTTTTATTTTGAGTTTTGAATTAGATGTTAATTCGATACTCCCGGGATTCTTTTGCAATAATATCCGCACCGTAGGTTCTTCCTGTAATTTTCTTGTTGACATGACCATAGGGGCACAGGATGTTATAAATATCAATAAAATAAAAAAAATATTAACTTTTGATTTCATTTATCACCTTTTTTATTTCTTTATAATGTGTGCCTTTCCAGAAAACCCTACCGCACGCAGGGCACTTCTTGAAATCGTTGTGGATTTCAAAAACATAATCCGGAACAACATTTTTTACTTCCTCTTTTTCGACTTTTTCCGTTTCCGTGTTGCATACCGGACAACGAGAGAACGGAAGATTTATTTTTACTATATTTGTTATTTGTTTTAACTGATCTATCAGGGTTTCAGATTCAATAAGCACTAAATCGTCATATTTCTCTGACAGAATTTTAGATCTTGATAAAATTGTGCGCCCTTCCTTTCTGCTATGGTAAATTATGGTTTTACCATTTGTGTTTCTAAAATACGTTGTATCGAATCCCAATAATCTCATCCATTTTGCTAGCCGCCCCAGCATGAAATCGCATATGAACCTGGGACTTTTTCTAATAAAAACCTCCTGTTTCGCCTAAGAGACCTCCGACCATAGCTATTCCGAATATTATAAACCATATAACGCTTAAAGCCATTGATATTATAGTAAATATACCAGTAATGATAAAAAAGGTCTTAAGAGAGGTAAACATGTTTCCCAGAGATGCTACCTTTCCATCCGCAACTTCTCTACAACTGTTTGCAACTTTCAAAAGAATGATGCCAAGCCAAATGGGCAGCCATGCTATGATAATACCGAATATTGACAATGCATAAAGTACTCCGATTGCAATCGAAAATATTGCCAAAAACTTTATCCAACCGTTCATATCCTTAGAACTGGTGACGACTTTTTCTTCGATAGCACTATCCAATTCCATAAGACCTCCTTTTCGATATAATAGGAAAACTTGTCGATTAAGTCAAGTATTTTTCTTGCCCAAAGTGAGTAAACCACGAAACACACTAAATACACGAAATGGCACCACCCCTTTTTTATTTGTGTATAAAAAAACACACTAAAAAAACAAATTTTGAGGTGAGGAGGGAATGCGCGTTTATCCGTGAAAATCTGTGGCTATTATTGTCTTTTGACTCTTAAAAAACTGGCGTTTATTGCTACGATAACGGTGCTTAGAGACATAAGGATTGCACCTAAGGCAGGGGAAATGATTATTCCGTAGTTATATAAGACACCTGCGGCAAGAGGTATGGCAATTACATTGTAACCGGTAGCCCAGAAAAGATTCTGAACCATCTTTCGATATGTTGCTTTGCCGAAAAGAATAAGAGATAAAACATCTTTAGGATTGCTGTTAACAAGAATTATATCAGCGGTTTCCGCAGCAACGTCCGTTCCCGAACCGATGGCTATCCCCACATCTGCCTGGGCAAGAGCCGGAGCGTCGTTTATTCCGTCTCCGGTCATGGCAACCACTTCTCCCTTATCCTGAAGTTCTTTGATTTTATTCTGTTTTTCATGCGGCAAAACCTCTGCAAAAAACCCATCCAATTCAAGCTCATTTGCCACTTCTTTTGCCACCTCTTTATTGTCCCCGGTAAGCATCCAGCATTTTATCCCTTCTTTTTTCAGCTTCTTTATGGCAACATATGAATCTTCTCTTATTTTATCGGATAGCTCAATTAATCCTTTTAATTTATCATTGATCAAGATAAAAACCAACGTACCGCTTGCGCTTTTCACTGCTTCTTCTGGGATCTTAATATCATTCCTTTCCAGATAACTTTTGCTAACCAGCCGAACCTCTTTACCGTTGACCTTACCCTTTACTCCTTCTCCTTTTATAACTTCAAAGTTTTCGCTTTTCAGCGTATTCAACCCTAACTCTTTTGTTTTAGCTAAAATTCCTTTTGCTATAGAATGCTCGGAATTTACTTCAAGTGAAGAGGCTATTTGAATTATATTTTTTTTGTCATATTCGGAATCAAAAACTTCTAAGGAACTTACGCCGAATTTACCTTCCGTCAAAGTTCCGGTTTTATCGAATACCAGAGTGGTTATCTTTCTCGAGTTTTCAAACGCGGTTTTGTTTCTTATTAGAAGTCCGTTCTTTGCCGATATAGAGGTAGAGACGGTTCCCACAAGAGGTATGGCAAGACCAAGAGCGTGAGGACATGTTATTACCATAACGGTCGCCATTCTCTCAATTGCAAATGCGATTTCTTCCGCTTCAAACAACCAGAAAATCAGAGTTATTGTACCTGTTGTTATCGCGATAATAGTAAGCCACATAGCGGCTCTGTCTGCCAATCTCTGAGTTTTTGACTTGGAGCCCTGCGCCTGTTTAACAAGATTGATTACTTTATTCAAATAGGAATCTTCTCCTGTATCCACAACTTTTACCTTTATTACTGAGTCTCCGTTAACCGATCCGCCTACTACTTTATCGCCTTTTTTCTTTTTAACGGGTTTTGATTCTCCGGTAAGCATGGATTCGTCGAAATAACTGTTTCCTTCGGTAATAACACCATCCGCAGGAACTTTTTCTCCTGCTTTAATTAAAATAATATCTTCTTTCTTAAGCTCAGATATTTTTACATCTGATACATTATCCCTCTCCACTAAATGTGCTGTATCAGGCAATAACTGCGCGAGTTTTTCCAGTGCTCTTGAGGCACCCAGAACTGATTTCATTTCTATCCAGTGCCCAAGCAGCATAATATCGATTAGAGTTGCAAGTTCCCAGAAGAAATATTTACCCTTAAGGCCAAACACCACCGCGGCGCTGTAAACATAGGCCACAAAAATAGCCAGCGCGATAAGTGTCATCATTCCCGGTTGTTTTTCTTTTAGTTCATCGAAAAGACCTTTGAGAAAAGGCCAACCGCCAAAGAAGAAAACAAAACTTGACAATAAGAGCATTAAGTATTTGTCGCCCTTGAAAGTTAGCGTATAATTTAAAAAGTCCTGAATTAGAGGTGATAGGAGTAATATAGGGATTGTGACAATTATAGAAACAAAAAACCTCTTTTTAAAATCTTTAACCATATGCTTATGATGTTCTGTGTGGTCATGGTGCCCATGGTTTTCATGATGCTCGTGTTTCATCTCTTTTTTCTCGAGTTTCTTACCCTCTTTTTCTCCTTCAA
Organism: uncultured bacterium; assembly: GCA_964485935.1. Taxonomy (GTDB): domain Bacteria; phylum Hydrothermota; class UBA3072; order UBA3072; family UBA3072; genus JAFGHJ01. Next base: position 14,081 of record CAZALG010000009.1, read on the forward strand.
CTTCCTCGAGGGCAACATTGCACATTGTACATTTACCCGGCCTGTTGAATTCCATCCTGCAATGTGGGCATTTATATTTTTTCATAATTTAACTCACCTGAATTCTTCGTCTAATATTTTCATGTCTTCCGGCTCGAGCTTCCAGCCAAGGGCACCAAGGTTTTCTTTCAAATGTTCAGTATTTGTTGACTTTGGTATAGTAATAATATTTTTCTTAGATATAAGCCAGTTTATGGCGATTTGGCTAATTGTTTTGTTATATTTTTCAACAAGTTCTTCTAATAATTTATTTTTTTCTCGAAATAGGCTTCCTTTAACGAGAGGTTTCCAGGCTGTGATTATAATCTTGTTTTCCTGGCAGAAGGGTATTATTCCAGACTCAATATTTACGTTATACATACCACTGTGCCTTGTAAGCAGGTTATATTCTATCTGGTCGTTTACGATTTTATTTTCTGCGCAATCCTGCGCTTCTTTTAATTGTTCTACAGAGAAATTACTAACTCCGATAAATCTTATTTTCTGTTGTCCAAGTAAGGTATCCATTGCTTGCATCGTTTCTTTTATGGGAATTTTGGGGTTGGGTATATGGATGAGATATAAATCGATATAATCTGTTTTTAGTCTTTTAAGACTACCTTCTGCGGCTTTTATGCAATCTTTATATCGCAGGTGCTCCGGTAAGACCTTTGTCGTAATAAAAAGTGATTCTCTGTCAAAATCATTTATAGCAAGCCCTACTAATTCTTCACAGTGCCCGGCTCCGTACATTTCTGCTGTATCTATATGGGTATAACCCAATTCTATGGCTTTTTTTATTGCTGTAACACCCTTATTGTCTTTACTTGTATCTCTACTCATTCTTCCGCCTATTTCCCATGTCCCGAGACCTAATACAGGTATTTTTATGTTTCTGGTTAAGTTTTTGTACTCCATTATGTCTATTGTTAAGCTGTTATCTTCTTCTTCTCTTCCCGCCGCTGAACATACCTCCGATTGAAATGTTGAGGCCTATTATAAATCCAAGATTATAAGGCCACCCGGTATTGTTTATTTCATACAAACCAACATCATCTGTAAAAAGGCTTATAATAAAGGTTATTATGATTATTGCCCCGTGCCACACACCTGCAAAAAAGCCCGCCATATTCCCCGGGTTGATTTCAGGATCCCATTTTTCATTACCGGGAGCGCAATTAATAAAAACAAGTGCTAAAATTACTATTAATAGTAACAGGCAACTTTTCTTTTTCATCATAATTCCTCCTTTTAAATAGTAATTTATTTAACTAAAAATTTTTCAAAACTTCGAGGTAGTGAGCGAAGATTCCTGTACCTATAAAACTTGAAAGCATTAAAATCCCCAGTATAAAACTGCCAAAGATGAGGATGACAAATATTCCTTGTATAATAAAGTATATCTTTAAAGGATTAAGCATTCCTTTGCCCAGAGATTCGAAATTCCCTGAGGTAACTTCCCTTGAACCATTGGCTGCACGGTTCAGCAATAGCCCTTCCCATATTGTTACGGCTCCGTGGATTGCCCCAAAAATTGTCATAACCAGAAATGCACCCTGAATTATTTTTGCTATTCCCAGCAATTTTAACCACCCTCCCATATAACGGGTTTCACCTGTAATCTCTTCTGTATTAAGTTTTTTCCGAGCCATTACACCTCCTTACTTATTATTGATTACAGAGTAAGAAAAAGAATACAAATAGTCAAGAGGAAATATCTCCCCAACCCCCATTATGCCACTAAGCTATTAGCTTTTTGCGATAAAGACCTTTTTATACCCACAAATTATAAAAACTGTGAAAAATGACATAAAGAAAATAAAGTTTTTATTTTTTAGGCTAATAGCTAAAGGCCAAAAACCTGAACTATGTGTAACTTCAAATAACACAGATTTCTTTACTACTAACTGCTCCTACTATCTACTAAGGATTTTTTAATTTTACTTTTTACTTTTGGCGAATATCTTTTCCGTTCGTTTATCGAACAAAACCCATATAGAGTAAATCCCGACAGCGGTACCAACAGGAAAATTCAATAAGCCAAGAAACGATATGATTAAAACAAGAATTCTTGCCCACCCCTGAAATTTTAAAAGTCCTATTCCGCCAACAACTCCAGGGAGAGAAAAAACTATGAAGAACCAGGGAACAACTACTCCGACGATCTGGAGAACGCGCATTGCTTCTTCATCTACATCCGGAATTTGTGCTACTATGTTGAGTGCCGAGAATATAACGATTGCCATTATAATTCCTAATGCACTAAAAGCTAAGTGAATTATTCCTACTGCTTTTACATGACTTTCCATTTCCCCCTCCTTTATTTTTATAACTATAATTCTGCTTTTTCTATAAAAAAGCAAGAGGCTAAAGTTAAAATAACGCTAAATAAAAATGTTGCCATCATAGTCGCAATATTAAGACTAAAAGTCTCGGCTTCTCCGGCTAAAGTAAAACTCATAGAAACTTCCGGAAGATAGGTAAAGATTTTTCTTCCAAAATGCAAATAACGGCTATATATTACCAGGAGTCCGATGAGGCTGCCTGCAGTAATCCATCCCTGTGCTTTGGAAAAAATTCTGCCGAAAAGATATGAAAACATAGCAAAGGGAACAATAAGAAGGATTCTGAATGCCGTCAAAAACCATAATTTAGAAAAAGTTAACACGTCCACGCTAAATTGGTCGGTAAACCCCATCAGCATAAGATAAGGTATAAAGAAAACAAGAAATACATATAGGGAGATTTCTAATGCCAGAACTCCAACTTTACTTAAGACTATATTATAACCTCTTACCGGCAATGAAAGAAGAAGGAAGTTTGTATTTGAGTCCCATTCGTTCTTCCATATCAGAAAAGCTCTGACCAGAGCCATAAGAGGAAAAGCGGGAAGAGTGAAAAATATTACCATCATAGCCATAAATCCTTCAGTGGTCCTGGTTAAAGGCAAAAACAAAAAATTAACACCTAGAACAAATCCGCAAAAACCAATAATCCAGTTTTTCTCTCCAAGGAGTTCTTTTTTAAATAATTTACCCATAAATATCCTCCTTGAAGATCTGTTCCATCGATTTTCCGTATTCTTCTCTTAAGGTGTCGGATTCTCCATCGATAATAATATTGCCTTCTTTCATAAATATAGTTCTCTCGAAAAGCATTTCTGCGTCAGCTACAATGTGTGTGGAAAATATGAATGTTTGACGTTCCCGGTATGCTTTAAGTATGCCGGAGGTAATATTTGCTCTTGAGGCCGGGTCTATTCCGGATAGAGGTTCGTCGAGGAGAAATGTTTTCGCGTCCCGTGAAAGGGTCAAAACTAATTTTAGCTTCGCCCTTAACCCTTTGGATAAATGCGCGACATACCGGTGAGTGGGAAGTTCGAAAAAATCGATAAGATTTTTTTCTTTTTCTTTATTCCAGTCAGAAAAAAAACCCGAGTACCAGTTTATTAAATCCCGAGCTTTCATCCAGTGATAAGTAGAATCGTATTCGGGATAAAAGGCAGTTTTTGATTTTAACGCTACCCCCGGGGAACTTCCATCTATTTTTATTTCTCCCGAAGTTGGTCGACAATAACCAAAAATAAGTTTAAGAAGAGTTGTTTTTCCGCTGCCGTTTGGACCAACTAAACCAACAAAAGAACCATCTTCAATGTCTAAACTAATATTGTTTATAGCATATACTTCGTTGTACCTCTTTACAAGATTTTTAATTTTTATCATCTATCTTCCTCGCTAATTTTTTTATTTCTTTTTTGGATAATCCCATTGAAGATAAGTTTTCAACGAATTTTTCTACTTCCTCTTCAACCATTTTCTCTTTCAGTGTATTGCGAGCGCCCTTTTTAACCCATGTTCCTTTCCCAACCCAGCTTTCTACTACACCTTCCCCTTCCATTTCTCTGTAAGCTCTTGCTACAGTGTTGGGATTTACCCCTAACTCTTCCGCAAGAGCACGAACTGTAGGTACATCATCCTTTATCTCTCCGCGCGAAATTCTTTCCTTAATTTCTCGAACTATTTGTCTCCATATTGGCTTACTTTTATCAATTTTCATATTATTGTATCAATAATATAATACAATTTTAAAATTTGTCAAGGGCTAAATTAATTTTATTATTGACAAATATTATAAATCCTTTAAAATGTTGTTAGATGAATAAATTAAATCAGGATAAAAGAAATACTATTCGTAATCTAACGATTTTCACGGTTGCCGTGCTTTTAATTGGATGGATCGGGCATTGGGTGGATGTGCTTTTGGGGAATTCTTCTTCCGGGAGTCTGGGTATGCTCCTCTGGATTGTTATGCCGCTCGGGGCTTGTCTGCTGCTCCGCACGTTTGCCGGAGGAGGATGGAGAGATTTTGGTATTGCATTAAACTTCAAGAAAAATATATTTGGTTATGTTTTCGCGATTTTGATTTTTCCTTTTATTGCGATACTCATATTGGTTATCGGTAAAATTTCTGGTTCTGTCTTTTTTCCTGATTTTTCTTCCGGAACGCTCATTTCTTTCTTTCAGGTTTTTGCGCTTGGTCTCCTGCCGGCGTTTTTTAAGAACATTTTTGAAGAGTTTGCCTGGAGAGGATACCTTACGCCTAAAGTTCACTCCCTTAAATTTAATGATTATGTGGGACATCTGATTGTAGGTTTAATCTGGGCTCTTTGGCACATTCCGTATTATCTTTTTTTCTTAGATAGAGTTATTATCCGGGATTATACAAGTTTAAGCCTTATGGCCTTTGTCCCGCTGGCATTAGTGGCAATTATTTCTTACTCTTTAGTATTCGGTGAAATTAGATTGTTGACAAATTCTATCTGGCCGGTTGTGTTGATGCATGCAGTAGAAGATGCTTTTGTTAATCCGCTTCTTGTGGAGGAATATATTAAAATTAAGCCCGGTATGGATTTGTTTTTTTCGCCTGGGGTTAGTATCCTGGTTATAATATTATTCAGTGTAACAGGAATTTTTCTTCATCGATTAAGATATGCAAAATAAAAAAGCAGAGGTGGATTGATTCAATTCTTTTCTGCAAAATAATTCTAAATTTTGAAGAACCTTTGACGAAGGATAGAATATAAATATTAGTTTTTCAATAGTTATAAGTAAGAAGGGAGGACTTTATGGCGAAAGTTGTATATAATTATAATAAATGTACGGGTCTTGCCGATTGCGCTGATGCTTGTCCGGTAGAAATTTTAGAAGACAACGAGAACGGAAGATGGTGTAAGCCAGTCGACGATGAAGTGAAAAATAAGTCTGCTCTTGAGAGATATTATAAAGAGG
>CAZALG010000010.1:0-17739 GCA_964485935.1 uncultured bacterium
GAGTTGTTTTATCGAAGAATTTTCTTTTTTAAGCGTTACTAAAATTAAAAGAAAAGCTATAATTTCAATAGACAAAACAGCAAATCCTACCAAAATACTTGCCTGCTTGAAATCAGCGGCGACCACCTCTTTGCCACCCGTAAATAATGGAGCAAATATCACAAAAGACGCAATATTTGAAATTATTGGTAAACCAATTAGTAATAAAGAATTTAACTTTCTCATTTCATTTTTAAATTATATAATTTATCTACTATGTCAATATGTTATGACCACGCCAAATACCAACCTTTTTACATTTCGAATTCAAAGCCTGTTATTCTTATTTGCCAACTTTGAAAACCTTTACTACTCATTGAAAATAAGATTTTTATCTATACATATATATAACCTGTTAAGGCTGTACGCCTAACTTCATTGTAAAATATTAAAATGTAGCTTCGGACCATTCATTTGATTTTCCGAAGCGTAAAAAGATACGTTGAGCGCACCTAATGGACGAATAAGTAAACCCTTTGTCTTTCCATCCAACAGGCGCTGTAAAACCGGTTTTGAGATGGTAATAAAATTCCTACTACCAGGCTCATCAGACATCTCCATATCAAAAATCATCTGACTATTAAAAATGTCAGAATAAATATTACCTTGCATAAAATTATTGTATGTTACTTTATCTTGAATCCAAAAGGGATCACCACCAATGATTTCTATTACTCTTATTTTACCAAATTCCATACCTAAATCTTCACCATAAGTGTCAATATAGTTGCCGCCTTTGGGGACAGAGTGCGTTGTTAATTCCAATAAACCTGGGCCATCAATTTTTAAATCCTTATATTGTTTAAAATCCCATCGCAAAATAGCCCATTGATTTGCATTAACTGTTAATATCCTCGCTTCGCCTTTTTTCTCTTTAATATGCCAGTTATTGAAGTTTACATCAGGAAAATCGGAATTAATCAAACAATCGTTAGTAACATCAAGATGATTTGAAAAAGTGCTTAATTCAGGAACAGGGGGATGATAAGGTACGAGCTCTCCTTTATCCGGTTCAACAAAATTAACATTAACAATGTCAGCTCGATAATAATCCAAATCGACATAATCTTTACCTAATCCCCAATCTGTTATATCTAACTGTACATAAACCCTATCACCCGGAACAGCATCAAAATCCTTAGTGGTCATGCTGATGATATGCCAGTTAGATGTATCCGGTATATCATATTCCATAAGTTGTTTATGAAAATCGGTAGTTCGCTGTGTATTCACCATAAAATTAAGTCGTCGCGGCGCATTACTAACCTTCACTTTCGCCTCAACACGTAATTCATAAGAAGGATCTTTTAATTTTTGCAAATCCAGAAAGGCCGAAACATCACGTTTAAGAACTGCCCACCACACATTGTGCTTATCTTTCGTCGCATCTACAAGAATTCGTGCATAACCTTCTTTCTGAATAAAATCCATTGATACCGCACCATCACCAGTAAAAAAGAACCATCCTTCGATTTTTTTACTGTTAAAGGAATCTAAAAACTGTGCCTCACAGATCACGGATGTAATAAAAAACAAAAGGAATATCTCTAACTTTTTTTTGACAATAAACATAAAAATCTCCATATTTTTTGTTATAACATTTAATTTTAAATACCAAGACTACTACTGATTTTATTCCATAAATACTAATAATCCTGCCGAACCAATGTCATTTTTCTCGCGGATCTGAAATTTGAGGTTTCAAGACAATAAAAGTAAATACCAGAAGCCACTTCTTGACCTTTTCCATCCCTGCCATCCCAGTTAACCGAATAATACCCATCAAATTGTTGCTCTGACACTAAAGTTCGTATTTTTTGACCTGATAAATTAAATACCGATAAATCAACATAATCTTGTTTTGATAATTCATAAACAATCATTGTTTTCGAATTAAAAGGATTAGGATAATTTTGTATCAACTTAAAAGAAAAAGTTGAGAGATCTTCATTTTGTTTAATATATGATGAAGATAACGGAGCTTTTGCGTAAACAACAAATGGTTCAAATCTATTAATACCAGGCTCATAGATTAAGGAGCTAAAATACAAATACAATGAATCATTTTTAATAAGAGGAGAAGGAGCAAATAATCCTGATTCATAATAGCTACCCGATGGACCGTGAGTCAATATCGGTTGTGAGGAAACCCTGGTAAAATTAATTCCATCCACCGATTTAGCCAGTCCGATATTGCCCCTTTCTATATTTGCAAAGGAATCATAAGGTATTTCAACCATGCTGTAAAATAATAAATATTCATTGTTTTCTTTAATTACAGCCGGGCAAGCAATCCCGGTTGTTTCCTTTCCGGTAAAAGATGGGGAAAAAACTATAGAATCTCTTTGCCATTCATAGCCGTTAGTAGAAGTGGCCAGAGCAACCCAATGCGCAAAAACATCACCAACTAATCCTAAACCAAGATAATAAAGCTTAAACGTACCATCTTCTAAAACGACCGATGGCTCTGCTGTTGACCATGAGTCATAACTTATCGTTTCCGGAATTGTATCTTCTCCCGCTATAATAAATTCAGGTATTGGTAAAACCGGGTCACTTTCAGCAAAACGAGAGTCACTATCATTCGAGGGATTATTGTATTTTATCCAGTTTATACCATCAGAAGAATACACATAGCCTATTTGATAAGCAAAACCAGGCCTATTACTCCCTGCATTTCCTTTTCCCGCGTACCACATTTTGTATCGTTCTGATGATGGTGCAGACTCGTCAATCAAGACAAAAGGGGTTTCCGCTTCAGTATCATCCCAGGCTCCTACAGGTCCAAGCGGCACCATTATTTTATTTGTATCCAATATCCAATTTTGCCCATCGGAAGATGTTGCTCTTCCAATTTGAGTACTAACACCGCTATCATTTGCGCCAAAATATATAAACCAATCGCTTTCATCGGTTATTGCATATGGGTCTGTTTTCCATCTTATCCACGCGGGTGAATTTTGGGGAGAAACAACTGGCGTTGGATTAATTGTCCAATTCGTTAGCGAATCAATCCTCTGTGCGAAAATATTGAGAGAACAAACAATATGAAAACAAATTATAATTTTACTAAATTCCATCATTAACTTTTACCTTATATTCTGTATTTCGATATCGCAACTTAACTACCATAACCGAGATTATAGTATATATTTCTATAAACGTCAAGCCTTGGAAGAACAATTAAAATTAACAACTTACAAGGAATGAGGCATCTGAAAAAACATATATAGCCCCCTATTGGCAGATGGCTTTCGGATTCCCTTTAGACGATGCAAGTACGGTCGAAGAATAGCCTTTGCAGTTTCCTTGAAACCACGGGATTGTTTGGACGCTGCTCCCTTTACGTGTGTGTATACTGGAACCAATCCTGCTCCTTGGGCCAGGACAACCAGGGAAGAGTGATTAAAACAATTGATATGCTCCAAAGGGGCGATAAGGTTCAAGCTATCTTTGCTACCTTTGGGGGCAGTCCAATCACACTTTTTTAGCCGTTGTTTGATATCCCATCCGTTGGGTACGTTAATTTTTAAAATTCCGTTTGGCTTCAGACTGCCCTTCAGATAATTCAGTGGAGTTCTGATATCTGGAAGATGCTCGAATACTTGTTCTGTGTTGATAAAATCGTATCGATGGTTCGCTATCTCAGAGTAGTCAATAACAGTAACTCCCTTGCTCTTTGCATAGTCAATTCTCGCCTGGCTGAACTCTGTACCGTGAACCGTGCAACCAAAACTCTGAGCAATACGACACCAGTGACCCCAACCCATACTGAAATCCAGAAATTTCAAATTCATAGGCGGTCGATCAAATATGCTAACAATTCTTACAATCTCGGAGCTAAGATGCCTAAAATAACGAATGCCTCGTGTTCTTTCGTATAGATCAAAACATTTCTTCGGATCAATCCACTCCTCATACAGCTTTCTCATGAGAAAGTCATTAGGAATTTCGCGCTGGTAGACTAATCCACAATCAGCACATTCAACCAATACATAGTCCTGATCCTGCAAGTATTCAAACTCGACCCCACCCTGGGGGGAGTAGAAGGAGATCAGATACTCACGCATCGGATCGCTGCAGTACGGGGCGCGATATAATTCATTACAGACACTACTTCTGCAACAAGGACATTTTCGTCTTGCGGTGAAATAATCGTTCATAAGTTATACTCGACGAAAAAATGAATATAGCTTATATATAATGACATTCAACAAAAAACCCATTATTAAACTATAAAAACTGAATTCAACATTTCAAACTAACTCCATTTAACAAAAACATTATTCATATAATTCTTTATTCTTTTTCACTATTAGATATTTTAGATTTAAGCTTACTAATTTTCCTTTTTAACTGTATCAAACGAACAATCAAGAAAATCGTAAAGACAGGCCATATTATACAAAAAATCCATACATTTACTTCATTATACGTCATCCCAAGTAATTTAGCAAGATTGCCAAGAAAAAGGACACACGCTCCAAATATAGTATCAATTAATTTATTCATAATATAGTTTAGTGATATTGCTCTGGCTTCTCTATATATCCGTGATTACTTAGCTCCACTCAAAAGCTCAGCGGCATGCTTTCTTGCAGTTTCGATTGAAGTCTCACCCGAAATCATCCGGGCGATTTCTTCTACTCTTTCCTTTCCGGTAATCTCTCTAACTTCCGTAATAGTTCTACCATCTCTTTCTTTTTTCTCTACCCTTAAGTGAAAATCCGCTTCTGCAGCAATAGAAGGAAGATGAGTGACACATAGAACTTGCCTTCTCTTACCTATTTCCTTCATCTTCTCCCCAACCTTTTTTGCAAGACTTCCACCTATTCCGACATCGATCTCGTCAAAAACAAGACCTTCAACTCTGTCCACTTCCGAAAGAATAGACTTTAACCCAAGCATAACCCGAGACAACTCTCCCCCTGAAGCAATACTGGAAAGTTTATTCCATCCTTCTCCTATATTCGGTTCAAACAGAAATCTTACCATATCCTTGCCCTGTCCATCGATCTCCTTTTTATCCTTTATCTCTACTTTAAAATGCGCTTTCTCAAAACCTAAATCTTTTATCTCTTCTTCTACTTTTTTTTCAAAGTCCTTAGAAATATTTTTTCTTTTATCTGAAATCGTATGAGCTTTTTTTTCAAATTCATCTTTAACTTTAGCTATTTCATCTTTTAACTCTTTTTCTTTTTCTTTCAAAGACTCTATATCAAAAATCTTTGTGGATAAATCTTCCTTCATACTTAAAAGCTCTTCGTAATCCTTACCATATTTTCTTTTAAGGGTTTCAACTTTATCCACTATATTTTCAAGTTCAAAAAGCCTTTCCTTATCGTAATCAAGGGTATCTTTATATCTATCAAGCTCTAAAGATGCATCCTGAAGAATCAAATCTGATTCCTCCAGTCTTTCACCAATTTTTTCTAAATCCTTATCAAATCTCCCTGCATTTTTAATATTTGAAGTAATCTCGGAAAGCCTATTCTTAATTGATTCATCTCCATCACTTATGAAAGAAGACGCGTATTCAACCAGTTCCTTAATCTCTTCAAAATTATCGAGTTTTTTCTTTTCTTCTTTTAGTTCTTGATATTCTTCCGCACCGAATTTCAAACATTCAAGTTCCTTTTTTTGAAATTCATACAAATCTCTACGATTAGCTAATTCGTTTTTCTGTAATTCAATTTTTGAAAGTTCACTCTGTAAACTTCTCAACAAATTGAACTTTTCTTCCATTTCCTCCCTATCACCCATTAACTTACCATAATAATCAAGAAAATCTATATGAGTTTCCTCATTAATAAGTAACTGGTGTTCATGCTGTCCGTGTATATCGAATAGAACATCTCCAAGACTTTTTAAAATATCGATATTGGCTATAGAACCATTAATATAAACCCTTCCGCCACCTTTTCTATTAATTATTCTTCTTATTATAAGTTCCTCTTCTTCGGGAATCTCGTATTTTTCTAAAATTTTAAATATTTCCGGAGAATTGGAAAAAACTCCTTCGACAGTTGCCTTGTCAGCTTCTTTCCTTATTGAGGTTGTGTCTCCCTTATCCCCAAGAAGAAGCGACAGTGCATTTATTATTATGGATTTACCTGTTCCGGTTGAACCAGTAAGTACGTTAAATCCGGAGTTTAGATTTACTTCAATTCGTTCAATAAGAGCATAATTACTAACTCTTATCTCATTTATCATTCATTTCCCCAATTTAATTTTTTTCTAAGTATATTAAAATAATCCCAATCTTTAAATTTTACTACTTTTAAAGGATTCCTGTTTTTTTTAACGGAAATTTCATCACCCGGCTCAAGAGTAAACAATCGCTGACCATCGAAAATTAAGCGGCATTTCTCCTTAGTTTTAATAAATATTCGAGAATCATTGTCTATAACAATTGGACGGAAAGTAAAAGTATGAGGACATATTGGAGTTATAACAATAGCTTCCGTACCGGGTTTAACAATTGGTCCACCTGAGGATAGGGAATAAGCAGTTGAACCGGTGGGCGTAGCAATTATTAAACCATCTCCGGAAAGTTGCGTCACGAAACTATCATTTATATATATTTCCAGATTAATAACTCGTATATCGGTTGAAGAAAAAACAACATCATTCAAAGCCATATTCTCTTCACCCTTACAATCAGCTTTTAGAAAAAATCTTTCTTGGAGCGTATAATTTCCATCTTTTAGTTCTGTTAAGATTCTTTCAATTTCTTCTTTCCTGATATCAGTAAGAAAACCAAGTCCCCCGAGATTTATACCCAAAAGAGGTATATCAAAATCGTATATAATTGAACTGGCCATGAGAAAAGTACCATCCCCTCCGGCCGCAACCACAAAATCGCATTCATCAATCTTTTCTTTTTTGCCATCATAAAAAACAAGAGAGATATCATTATCTGCGGCTGCTTTCTTCAGGTCTTTTAAAACGGTTTCTATGTATTCTTTACCACTTGTATAAAAAATAGCTATCTTCATATTTTAACACCCTGTAATATTCTTTTCCTGCCATATTGGTCATTATGAATCGAATAGTTAATTGACTTTGGAACTTCCAAATATGGTATATTGTAACTGTCAAGTTCAATAAATATGAAACCTCCGATTTTCAACTTACTTAATGAACAATTTAATATTTTATTAATAATGGAAACACCTCTATCTCCTCCATCAAGTGCTAACTCTGGCTCATTTTTTACAACAACATCAAGTTTTTCTAAATCTTCCTCTGGTATATAAGGAGGATTAGAAATAATCATATCAAAAAGTTCCGAATCATCAAAGCAAGCTAATAAATCCGTGCGTACTATATCAATACTGCTGTTTAAACTATGATAATCAACATTTTTTTTACATAAATTTATTGCCTCTTTTGAAATGTCAGACGTGACTATCTTTGCTCTCTTAATATTAGAAGCAATTGCTATTGAAATAGCGCCACTTCCCGAACCTACCTCAAGAATTAAAGGATTATCAAGACTACTTAACTTTTCAATAGCCTGAACTGTCAGCCATTCCGTTTCCGGTCTGGGTATAAATACTCCTTTTTCACTAAAAACATCAAAACCAAGAAAATTTACTTTTCCTATTATATACTGCCATGGTTCTCCAGTTATCCTACGGTCTAAATAACTTCTAAATTTAAAAAAGTCCTCTTCTTTTATATCTTCCTCGTTAATAAGTATCTCGCCCCTGCGCTTCCCCGTTGCTTCTTCTAAAAAAATAAAACTTTCAAACTCAGGATCCGAGCTGTATCCGTATAGTTTTCTTCTTCCAAAGTCAAAAATCTCTAACAAGTTAGTCTTCATCTTTCTCTCTCTGGGCTGCTCTCAAATTTTCTATTAAATAGCCGATTTCCCCGTCAAGAAATGAGTCCAGATTGTACTTGGTATAATTTATCCTGTGATCTGTAATCCTATTCTGCGGAAAATTATAAGTTCTTATTTTTTCACTTCTATCTCCGGACCCTACCATTTTTTTTCTTTTAGATTTTATTTCTTTATTCGCTTTTTCCTGTTCATACTCAAAAAGTTTAGCCCTAAGAAGCCTCATTGCCTTCTCCCTATTCTGGTGCTGAGACCTTTCATCCTGGCAGGACACCATTATTCGGGAGGGTTTGTGTACGATTCGAACAGCGGAAGAAGCTCTGTTAACATGCTGCCCGCCCGGAGCTGAAGCTGAATAAAAATCAATATCTAAATCCTCAGGATTTATCTCAACTTCCACTTCTTCCCTCTCTGGAAGAACCGCAACAGAAACAGCAGAAGTATGGATTCTGCCACCAGATTCGGTAACAGGCACTCTCTGAACTCTATGGATACCACTTTCAAATTTCATTTCTCCATAGACACCGTTCCCCGAAATCAAAGCTATAACTTCCCTATAACCGTTCATTCCACTCTTACTGAAGTCAACTATTTCGAATTTCCATTTCTGGTCTTCCGCATATCTGGCATACATCCTTAAAAGATCAGCAGCAAATAAAGCAGCTTCTTCACCACCAGTCCCAGCACGTATCTCGAGCACGGCATTCTTTTTATCTTCTGAAGCTTCAGGTGTCAAAGCATCTCTTATTTTATTTGACAGAAGCTCTTTTTTCTTTTGTAACTCACTAAGTTCTTCTTCCGCGAGTTTAATCATTTCCTCATCCTCGGTTTCTGACAAGATCTTCTCGTCTTCTCTTATCTTAGCCAAAACTTCATTGTATTCATCAAAAGGCAGTATTACACTCTCTAAAGATTTTTTTTCCTGAGATAGCTCTATTATTTTTTTTCTATCTTTAATAACCTCAGGTTCTTGTAGGGATTTAATAACTTTTTTATATTTATCCCTACATTCTTCAGCTCTTTTTAAAAATAAGGAAAGCTTATCGGACATTTATAATAACCTCTCATAGATATCCGGGAGGATTGACGAAGCATCACCAAAAATAGAACAATCGAGGTAATCACTGAGAACAGTCTTTTCTCTATTTATCTCGATTACCAGAGCTCCGTTTTCTTTAGCAATCAATGGAAGAGATGCAGCAGGTTGAACAACCCCTGAAGTTCCAATAACAAAGCAAACCTCACTACTCTCCGCATATGCCCTTGCTTTAATTAACGCCTTATAAGGAAGCGGTTCCCCAAACCAAACTACATCGGGACGAATAAACCCACCACATTTATCACATTCAGGTATTTTCTTTGAGTTTATTTCACCAAAAATTTTCCCGCAATTATTACATTTATTCCTGTAAATGTTTCCATGAAGTTCTATAACCTTATTAGAACCAGCTTTTTGATGCAAATTATCAATATTTTGCGTCACTACCGCAAAAATTTTAAAAAAACTCTGCATTTTAGCCAAGGCAAAATGAGAGGGATTAGGCAATTTCTTACTTATCAACTCCTTTATTTCAAGATGCCATTCCCACACTTTCTGTGGATTTTCATTGAATGCCTCAATAGTGAAAGGTGTTTTATCCTTCCAAAACCCCTCGTCACCTCTAAAAGTCGGTATCCCAGAAGGTTCCGAACTTCCCGCTCCAGTTAAAGCAAAAGCTGTTTTTGCGTTTTTCAATTTTTCTAAAACTTTATCATCTATCTTCATAATGGTAAAGTAACTATTATCTCTTTGTTGTCAATATTTATCTTTAAAGAAACCCAAACGTGGCAAAACCACTAAATTCAAAAATCAAATATCAAAATGTAAAATTACAAATTAAAGTCCAAAAATAAAAAAACGACGAATAATACGAATGACAAAAATCCTTTTTCTCTTTTTATGGTTAGGGGAAGGGATAATTTTGCATTTTTCTTTGTAATTTTAATTTTTAATATTTAATTTCCATGGGAAGCAAAATCAAATTAGATATTTTTTTAGAAGAATAAAAAAAGTTGACTCTAAGTACCTCGAATTACCAAACTTCAGGAGGTGGATTTTGCAAATCATAATCTCCCGTAATATATCGCTGAACAAAAATTAAATTGTATCCCCTGTCGTAGTAATACCATATCTGATAGGCGTCTCCGCTAGCGTTAAAAGGCTCATCTACAATATAATCAGGAGGGCCTAAAATTATATAAACCTTACCTCTATCTGTCCTCCATCCTTCAAAAAGAGAACCCCGAGAGAAATTTCTGTTTGCGAAATCTATCCTTTCATAATACTCGATCATAAACTCATTTACTCCATCTTCAGGTGTTGGATCCTTACTTTCCCAGAATTCGGTCCATAAACTTTCCCGTTCAGCCACTTTAGCATTTAGTAATCTCTTCTCCTCCGCTGCAGATGAGATATAAACAGTCTGCTTAACTCTTTCAATATATCTATCTGATTCAAAAAAAGGCTTCCAAACGCGAAAAGAAATTGATTCTTTAACAGTTTCTACTTTATTAACATTCCTCACTTCTGCTACAAAATTATAAGAACCTTCCTCGAATCTATCTGCAGGTATAATAACCTCTAAATTTTGGTTCTTCTTATCCGGAAGAACAGTATCCTTCTTGAAATAAGTTTTTTTCTCCTCATCACTAAAATAAAATTCAAGATGAGTTTTACCCTTTTCAAAGCTAAAAAGATTCAGTCTAATCCTGATTGTATCCTTATCGGTAACAACCTCTCTCGAAGGATTCGAAAGCCACCTTATAGATCCTATATCTGTTGATTTCAACTTGGACACCTCTAAATTTCTTGACCTACTCCATACTCTGTTTGAATTACGATCGGAAACTCTTACTATGACCTTAATTTTTCCTTCGGGGACTTTCATCTTCATAGAATTTCTATGATAAATATTATCAGAGAGGGTCTTCTTATATTCGGAAACTGAGAATTTGTTCTTTCCGGTTTTTCCTCCCAGTTGATAATTATCTTTTTTCAAAACCAAAGAGACCAAATACTCTCCCGTATAAGCTGTATCTGTTTTCCGGAAAATTAAATCAGAATAAGGTACTCCGTAGTTAACGATAACGTAAGGAACAGAGTTTGTATCTCTATCAAGTTGAAAATCTACGTTAATACCGATTATAAATAAATAAAACAAAAACATCTTAACCGCCCTAAACTTTTATTAAGAAAGCTCTATATTCAATTTTTTGATTTTCCTGTAAAGAGTAGAAGGATGTATTCCTAAGAGTTCAGCGGCTTTATTCTTATCACTTTTTGAAATATCTAAAGCTTTCTTTATGGTTTTTCTTTCTATTTCTTCCAAATTTAACCTATCAGACTTACTCTTACTACTAAACTCTTCCGGAATTGCAGCAGCACCGATAACTTCCGAGTCCTCCAAAACTATCAACCTCTCAAGAAGATTTTCCAACTCTCTCACATTACCAGTCCATTTATAATTCATAAGTTTCTCGTAAGCCTCATCAGTAAACGTTTTCTCCTTTACATTTAATCTCTCTGAGATTTTACTATTAAAATGTTGTAACAAGGGAAGTATATCTTCTTTTCTTTCTCTTAGTGGAGGAATTTCTATAGGGAGAACATTTAAGCGGTAGTATAAATCTTCCCTAAATCTGCTATCCTCAACGAGTTTTTCAATATTCTCATTTGTAGCGCTTACTATTCTTACATCAACCGCAACTTCTTTTGTGCTTCCCAGAGGTGTAAAACTCATTTCCTGAATAGCCCTGAGAAGCTTTGGCTGAAGTTCCATAGGAAGGGTACTTATTTCATCCAGAAAAAGAGTACCTTTATCCGCGGCAACAAATAATCCCTTTTTATCTCTATCTGCACCAGTAAAAGCCCCTTTCTTATACCCAAAGAGCTCCGACTCCAATAACTCAGAAGGAAAAGCGGAACAATTAATGGGAATAAATTTACCCGGTCTGTCTGAATTGTAATGAATTAAATTTGCGACCAATTCTTTGCCTGTACCGCTTTCTCCGTAAATGAGAATCGGAGAAGTGGTTCTGGCAACCTTTTTTATTTTCTCTCTTATTTGCTTCATTTTATCATTAACACTAATAATTCTGAACTCCTCAAGCTTTTCTTCGCGAAGATTTTTCAGGCTCTTCTTAATCCTTATCCTGTCCAATGCTTCATTCAGTCTCAAAATCAGTTCTTCCATCCTGAAAGGCTTTCTTATATAATCTAAAGCTCCTCCTCTTATTGCTTCTATTGCTGAATCCAAAGAAGAATAAGCTGTTATAAGTATAACTACTGATTCTGATTTTATTTTCTTACACCGGCGAAGTACTTCAAGGCCCGACATTTCAGGCATATTTATATCACTTAAAACAGCATCGTAATTACTCTCAGAAAATCTATTCAAAGCTTCTATGGGGTCAGAGAAAACATCTACCCTAAACCCGGCTTCTTCTAAACCAAGTTTAATAACTTCTAAAATACTAACTTCATCGTCAATTACTAAAATTTTCCCGTTCATACAATAATTCTTATCTCCGTACCCTCTCCTAAATCACTATCAACAGTAACTTTCCAGTTATGCAATTCTATTATTTTCTTCACTATGGGAAGCCCAAAACCAAAACCTTCATTAAAATGTGTATAAAAAGGAGAAAATATCTTATTCAAATCTTTCTTCTTTATACCACACCCATTATCCTTTACAAAAAGTATTTTCTTTCCATTATCTTCTTTTGCTCCAAAAACAAGATCCCCTCCCTCCGGCATTGCCTTTAACGAATTAACACCAAGATTTAAGAAAACACTCTTTAGAAGATTGTAATCTCCTTTTAACGATATGCTATTCTTAACCTTATTTTTAAACTTAATTTTTTTATTAAAATATTTACTTCCCTTTAATTCATTTATCACATCTTCAATAAGCTTGTAAAGACCCATCTCTTTATTCTTTAAATCAAAACTCTTAGTAAAATCCAAAAAGCTTTCAACCAGATAATCCAGCCTGTCGGATTCTTTCATTATAACTTCCCTAAGCTTTTTATTTTTATCTGCATTGTCTTTTACAGAAGGATCAATCAATTCGGCCGAAGCCCTAATGGAAGAAACGGGATTTCTGACTTCGTGAGCAAGATTAGCCGCAAAATTACCAAGAGTTACAAGTTTATCTCTCATTTGCATCTTTCTTTCTATCTCTTTTTCCTCAGTTTTATCATTAATCATCAAAACAGTTCCCTTCCCCTCGAATAAACCACTGCTTTTGACCATAAATATTTTATCTTCATTTTCGAATTCCAGTTGTTTTTCTTCTCCCTTTAATATTCTTTCAATTGGTTCTTTAAAAGGAGCTCTGGTAACCTCTAAAAGGTTTTTCCCTGGTAAAAGCAAAACCTCAAGAAAATTGGAAGCCTTAGAGTTACTCCAGACAATACAACCATTTTCACCTACTGTGACAATACCGTAATCAATCGCTTCTACAATATCATAAATATCAACTTTAAATCTGATAAGCTGTTCCCTGAAAACCTGGACAACCAGAGAAGAAACAGCAGCAGTAAAAATAAAAACAAAAGAAAATACAACAAACTCAACCAGAACGATTTCCGGAGAAGGA
This sequence comes from uncultured bacterium, assembly GCA_964485935.1. Lineage (GTDB taxonomy): Bacteria > Hydrothermota > UBA3072 > UBA3072 > UBA3072 > JAFGHJ01. Next base: position 13,528 of record CAZALG010000010.1, read on the forward strand.
ACTTCCGGCAAACTGATAAGAACTAAACCCGCAGGGATCTTCTCCGTAAATAACAGAGATACCATCCCAAAAGATAATATCGAATAGCCACTTACAACAAAAGAATCCACAGGCAATAGCAAATAAGCACTCAAGACTATCAGAGGAAGATAAAAAGAAACAAACGGACTGAGAGCAGATCCGGTAAAAACAATAAGAAAAGTAATATATGTTATATCTAATAGAAAATTATATGTTTTAACTTTCCGTAGAACAAATAAAACAAATATTTCATCAACGATAAAAACAGAAAAAAGAACAACTAACGGTAAAAAATTTTTTCCTCTTTCCCTGAAAGCACAAATCAGGGAAATTAAAAGAACGAATAGAATAGCCCTATACAGGCAATATCTTTTAGTTCGATCCACAAAAAACCTTTCTATTAAATAAACTGCTGCGCCATCTTGAAAATAGGAAGATACATCGCCATAACCATACCGCCTATAACACCCCCAAGAAGAAGTATTACAAGAGGTTCAAGAGCGTTCATAAGGTTCGCGACAGCCTGATCAACTTCGTCATCATAAAAGTCCGCCACCTTTGCAAGCATCTCGTCCAAACCTCCCGTTTGTTCCCCTATTGTGATCATTTGTACAACCATTGGAGGAAATAGAGCTTTCTCTTTACTTAAAGGTTCTGCGATAGATTCTCCCTGCGCAATTGAAGTACGAGAACGGAGGACCGCATTCTCAACCAATTTATTACCGGTAGTTCCAGCTGTTATTTCAAGAGCATCAAGTATATTAACTCCAGACGATAGAAGCGTTGAAAGAGTTCTCGAAAATCTTGCGACTGCTTGTTTTTTTATTAAAGTACCGAATATTGGCAGCTTTATCAAAAAGGCATCAATCTGAAGATGTCCTATTTCAGTTTTATAATAATATCTGACAGCAATAACTAAAGCTACAACAGAAACAAAAAGTAACCACCACCATCTTCCCATAAACCTACTCAAAGCCATAACCACTCTTGTCGGGAGGGGTAACTGTCCGCCAAGATCAGAGAACATTTGAGCAAAAACCGGAATTACGAACATTAACAAGATAGCAACCGCACCGACTGCAACTATAACAATAGCAGCGGGATAAACCATCGCACCTTTCACTTTTCTCTTTATAGAATCTGCCTTCTCAAGATAATCAGCTAACCTGGCAAGAATAGTTGCAAGCGAACCTCCTTTTTCTCCGGCCTCAACCATATTCACGTACAAATCTCCAAAAATTTCCTTATGCTCTCTCAAAGCATCGGCTAAAGTTGAACCTCCTTCAACTGCCGATATTAAATCCTTAAGTACACCTCTAAATCTTTCCGATTCGACCTGAGCCACCTGAATATCAAGACACTTTATTAAAGGTAAACCGGCATTAATCATAACCGAAAACTGCCTAGTAAATACAGTAATAGCTCTATTTGAGACCCTACCTTTTAAAAAGGGAAGAGTTATTTCTTTAGGTTTAGAACGTATCGAGGTTGGAACAATCTTTCGCTCCCTTAATATCTTCTGAACTTCGGCAGGGGTTGCCGCAGTTATTTCTCCGTTTTCTATCGAGCCACTTGGTGTTCTGCCTTTCCATAGATAATCAGGCATCTTTTACCCCCTTAATGTAGAATTGTTTGTTTTTTAGCTATCATTTCTTCGAGTTCTGATGCATCCCGGGAATAAGATATTGCATCTTCAAGACTTATTTCCCGATCTATGTATAACTTATAAAGCGATTGATTCATGGTAACCATTCCGAATTTTTTCCCTGCTTGAATATTCGAGTACAATTGATGCGTTTTATTATCCCTTATTAAGGCTTTTACAGCCGGAGTTCCATAAAGAACTTCTACTGATAGAGCTCTCCCTCCGGTTCTTTTCGGTATTAAACTCTGAGTAATAATCCCGATAATAACAAAAGCTATTTGAGCTCTAACCTGGCCGTGCCTTTCGGGGGGAAAAGTATCAACTATTCTTGAAATAGACTCAACCGCTGAATTTGTATGCAATGTTGCAATAGTAAGGTGTCCGGTTTCAGCAACATTTAACGCAGCTTCCATAGTCTCTCTATCCCGCATCTCTCCTATCATAACTACATCAGGATCCTGTCTAAGAATGTATTTCAACGCAATTGCAAACCCATCTGTATCGGAACCAACTTGTCTCTGGTTTACAATCGCTCTCTGGTGTCTAAAGAGATATTCTATTGGGTCTTCGATAGTAACAATATGAACTTTTCGCTCTCTATCAATCTTATCAACTACAGCTGCAAGAGTAGTAGATTTACCACATCCTGTTGGTCCGGTAACCAGAATAAGCCCTTTTTGTTTGTTAGCCATGCTGGCTATTACTTCAGGTAACCCCAACTGTTTAAAAGTTCTTATCTTAAATGGAATTGTCCTGACCGCGCACGCAACCTGACCTCTCTGATAAAAAACATTAGCCCTGAATCTAGAAAGACCCGGAACTCCAAAACTTAGATCGAGCTCCTTTTTCATTTCAAATTTTTTCTTTTGCTCGTCATTCAATATTGAATAAACCAATGTTTCTAAATCATTCGGAGAAAGTGGTGCGTAATTAGATTTCTCTAGCGATCCATCTTTTCTATACATAGGAGGTGCCGCAGTTGTAAGATGAAGGTCGGTTGCACCTCTACTTACCATCTCCTCGAGTAAGGCTTTCATATCATAATCCATATAATATCTCCTCTATAAAATTTAAGATTCAACAGTCACCCTTAGAACCTCGTCAATGGTTGTAAGACCTGCTTTTAATTTAATAAGCCCATCTTCTCTAAGAATTCGCATACCTTCATTACTAGCAGCTTTCCGTAATTCTTCGGTAGAAGCTCCTTTTAAAATCATTTGCCTTAAATTCATTGAAATAGGCATAACCTCGGTTACTGCGATTCTGCCCCTATATCCACTGGAAGCACATTCCGGGCATCCATCACCAGCTTCGTAAATATCCGATTTTATTATGTCTTCTTCCGATATACCCATTTTTTTCAAAACTTCTATTTTATCACTCGTCCCTGGCTCTATCTTTTTCCTACAGTTCTTGCATACTTTTCTTAAGAGTCGCTGTGCTTGTATTAAATTTAAAGAACTCGCTATTAAAAAGGGTTCTATGCCTATGTCTACCAAACGGTTAACCGCACTTGGAGCATCATTTGTATGGAGGGTGGATAATACAAGATGGCCTGTTAGAGCTGCCCTAATGGCAATTGATGCAGTATCAATTTCTCTGATTTCTCCAACGAGTATTATATTCGGAGACTGTCTTAAGAAAGCGCGCAGAGCGTCAGGAAAATCAAATCCTATATCCTGATTAACTTGAACTTGGTTAATACCCTTAAGATTATATTCAACCGGATTTTCAACAGTCATAATATTAACTTCAGGCTTATTCAATGAAGAAAGAGCAGAATATAGAGAAGTAGATTTTCCGCTACCTGTAGGACCTGTAACAAGAATCAAACCATAAGGTCTGGCAATAGCTTTTTGGAATTTTTCAAGCGCATCAGCCTCGAAACCAAGATCCGACATATTTAACATAAGAGAAGAAGGATCAAGTATTCTCATAACAACTTTTTCTCCAAAAACCGTGGGTATTATACTAACACGAAGATCTATTGGTTTACCTTCTACCCTAATCTTTATTCTACCGTCTTGATTAAGCCTTCTCTCTGAAGCATCCATAGACCCCGTCATTATTTTTATCCTGGTAGAAATAGCATTTCTCAACCTAAAGGGTGGTTCGGCTACCTGTTGCAGGACTCCATCGATTCTAAATCTTACACGAAGAGCCTTCTCATATGGCTCAATATGGATATCGGACGCGCCCTTTTTTACAGCCGAAGTAATCAAATAATTGACGAGCTTTATTACGGGCTTCTCTTGAGCCTCTGCTCTCCAATCTTCCTCTTCTTCTTCAAATTCTGACTTTCTGATAAAAATATTTTCAACACTATCATCAGCAAATATAAACTCTTCCTCGACAGTTTCTTTCTTTTCTATCCTATCCACCTCTTTAGTAACAGGATAAAATTGATCAAGAAGTTTTTTCATCTTCCAGAAAGTTACAACTACAGTTTCAACCTTTAAACCGGTCTTAAACTCAACTGCATCAATTGCTTCTAAATCACCGGGATTAACCACTCCCAAAATTAGTTTTTTACCTTTTCTTCTAAT
>CAZALG010000011.1:0-16881 GCA_964485935.1 uncultured bacterium
GGTTTATGCACGCCTTCAACGAGATTCCCTTCAAGGTGAACAATAACCATGTCATGGACCTGCATTTCGTCATAAGACAACCCGCTTGGTTTGATTGCTACTAATCCCTCTTCACGATCGATCCCGCTGACATTTCCCCACGTTAAAGTAACAAGTTTATATCTTACTAAATCAAGATTTGCTATGAATACTTTTTCTCTTAAATTGATGCGCATTATTTTACACTCCTTTGCTGGTCCCTTATTATGAGTAAATCTTTCATAACATTGTGCATTTTCCCCGACCATTTTTCTGTTCCGAACGCGTCGTGTAATTGTTTGTATAATGCGTATAGTTTTTTATAGACTGAATTATTGGAAGGATTCGGTTCAAAGCGCTTTTTTATTCCGGTCAATTTATCTTGAGCTTCCTCAATATTTGAAAAACCGCTTGTCTCTTTTCCTGCGGCTATGGCGCCGAAGATTGCAGCTCCAAGCGCCGGAGTTTGTTCGCTTTTGGATGTCTCCATCGGACGTCCCGTTATGTCCGCATAAACTTGCATTAAAAAAGGATTTTTGGAAGCCAGCCCACCGCAGTTTACGATTTCCTTCACCGGTACACCATATTCTTCTATTCTGTTTATTATTGTTAAGGCTCCGAAGGCGGTTGCTTCTATTAAAGCTCTATAGATTTCATGCGGCTTCGTATGTAATGTTTGGCCGAGAAGGAGTCCGCTTAGGCGAACATCAACAAGTATGGTACGGTTACCGTTATTCCAATCGAGTGCCAGGAGTCCATGTTCGCCTACTTTTTCCTTGCTGGCTTCGATTGCTAAATTCTTAAATTTTTCATCGACCGTTTTTCCGTATTTTTCCGGTACGAGATTATTTACGAACCACAAGAAGATATCCCCGACAGCAGATTGCCCCGCTTCAATTCCATAATAACCCGGTATGACAGAGCCATCGACTATTCCGCATACACCGGGTATATCCGAAAGTTCTTTTATGTCGGGTACGACCATGATGTCGCATGTACTGGTGCCGAGTATTTTTACGAGCGTGCCCTGTTTTATACCAGCCCCCACAGCGCCCATATGCGCGTCGAAAGCTCCTACCGCGATTGCTATTCCCGGTCTTAAACCTAACTCTTCCGCCCACTCATTTGATAATTTTCCCGCCAGCTTATCGGACGGAAAGGCTTTTTCATATAGTCTGTCCCTGAGATCTGCCAGAGCGGGAGATAGATTTGAGAGAAATTCTTTATCGGGCAAACCGCCCCACTCATCGTTGTACATAGCTTTGTGACCCGCGGCGCAGATGCTTCTTTTTATTTTTTTCGGGTTAGTTTCTCCTGTTAATACTGCGGGAATCCAGTCGCAGATTTCTACGAAACTTTCTGCCGCGTTGAATACTTTTTGGTCTGTATTGTAACAATGTAATACTTTACTCCAGAACCACTCGGATGAGTAAGTTCCTCCGATTTTACTTAAATATTCCGGACGTTTCTTTTCTGTTAGCTCTGTAATCTGAGCGGCTTCCGAGTGTCCCGTGTGATCTTTCCATAGCCATACCATCGCGTTTAAATTGTTTTTAAATTCCGGCAATAAGCATAAAGGCTCCCCAAGGCTATTGACCGGCATGGGACTGCTTCCCGTAGTATCTATGCCTATACCAATAATATTTGCGGCTTCAAATTCAGAATTTTCTTTTTGTGCTTTGGAAATTACCTCTGTTATTGTTTTTTTTATTCCGTCTATATAATCCTGCGGATTCTGTCTTGCGAGATTAGGCTCTTTTGGGTCAAGCAAAATTCCATCTTTTCCCGAAGGGTATGGGAAGATATGACTTGAAATTTCGGATCCATCAGTCAAATCGACAATTAAACTGCGGCAGGAATTGGTTCCAAAATCAAGACCTATTGCGTATTTTTTCATTCTTCTCCTTTCATAGATAATTTCCTTCGCATGCTTCCGCCGGCTACGGCAATAATTATCACCAATCCGAGAATTACTTGCTGCCAGAATGCAGAGACGTTTAAGAGCACGAGTCCGTTTGCAAGAACACCCATAATGGAAGCCCCGATTAAAGAGCCGAGTACGGAGCCTTTGCCTCCCATTAAATCCGTTCCACCGATAACTACGGCTCCTATAACGCTGAGTTCATAACCTGTACCTGTAATGGGTGAACCTTGAGATAAACGGGACGCGAGCATTATTCCTGCCAGACCGCTTAAGAATCCCGTAATACTATAAACCAAAATTTTAATTTTATTTACGTTTACTCCCGATAGCCAGGTGGCTTTTTCGTTGCCTCCTGAAGCATAAATATATTTTCCCCAGATAGTCCGGGATAGGAATATATATCCTAAAATATATACAATTATCATTATTATAACAGGAACAGGCATTCCTAATAATCTTCCTTCGGCAAGGCAGCCGAAGCATTCCGGTAGTCCTGTGATTGGCCAGCCTTTTGTGATGACCAGTGCCAAACCTCTTGCAATATTCATCATACCGAGAGTGACTATGAAGGGCGGCAAGTCCCATTTGACTATAATTATTCCGTTTACAAAACCGAGAAATGTACCGCACAGTAAAGCCGTGCTTATTCCCGGAGCTAAACCGAATTTTTTGATAAATAATGCCGCAAGAACGTTTACCAGTCCGAGAACTGCTCCTACGGACAGGTCTATTCCCGCTGTAAGAATTACCATGGTCATTCCTACACTTATAATTGCGATAAAAGAGACCTGTTTCATTACGGTGAATATATTGTATACCGAAAGGAAATTCGGAGTGGCAAAAGAAAGAATAGTACATAATGCTAGAAATGCTATGAATATACCGAATTCCGTACTTTTAAAAATAGCTTTAAAATCCATCTTTTTCCCCCTTAGTTTTTCAGGGCTGCGTGCCGCATAATTTTTTCCTGAGTTGCTTCTTTTCGTGAAAATTCATGAGTTATTTTTCCTTCCCTCATCACCAATATTCTATCGCTTATATTTATTATCTCAGGCAATTCAGAGGATATTAAAATAATCCCTATTTTTTCTTTCGCCAGGTTATTTATAAGTAAATATATTTCGTTTTTTGCCCCTACATCTATACCGCGTGTAGGGTCATCTAAGATAAGTATTTTTGGGTTTATAGCAAGCCATTTGGCTATTACTATCTTTTGTTGATTCCCACCGCTTAAGTTTTGAACTATCTGTTTGTTGTCGGGTGTCCTTATCTTAAGACGTTTGCAATATTCATTTGCTATTTTTTCTTCATCTTTCTGTTTTACAAATCCGTGAGAATTTATATGGGATAGTTTTGTTATGTTGATATTATCTTTAACAGAGCGGCTTAAGATAAGCCCTTCCGCTCTTCTGTCTTCAGGCACGAATCCCATTTTCATTTTAATTGTTTCAAAAAGAGAGTGTGTTTTCACTTTTTTCCCTTTTATTAAGATTTCGCCGCTGTCCGGAGTTTCTATACCAAAAATACCCCGCATAACTTGCGCTCTTCCTGAGCCAACAAGCCCTGCGAAACCCAACACTTCTCCTTCATGAAGTTGAAAACTGATGTTTTCATATTTTGACTTTTTTGTCAGGTTTTTTACTTCTAAAACGACTTTTCCTTTTTTCACTTCTTTTTTTGAGTAGAAGTCTTTTAGTTCTCTGCCGACCATCATCTGTACTATACCTTTCGGATTTGTATCCTTTGCATTAACGGTACCCACGTAATTTCCGTCTCGCAGAACAGTTATCCTATCGGATATCTCAAGGACTTCTTCGATTATATGGGAAATGAAAATTATAGAGACTTCTTTTTCTTTTAACTCTCTTATGATATTAAAAAGAGTTTCTTTTTCGGATTCCGTTAAAGCTGATGTCGGTTCATCCATAACAATTATCTTGGCAGAGAAAGACAGAGACTTTGCTATTTCGACCATTTGCTGTTCTGCCACACTTAATTCACTCACGAGAGTTTTTGCACTCTTTTTCATTCCTATTTTTTTCAGGAAAAATTCGGCCTCCTGGTATAATTTTTGGAAATCTATAAATCCGGAATTTTTACACGGCGTTCTTCCCATAAAGATGTTCTCAGCTATGCTGAGATTAGGGATTAAGTTGAATTCCTGATATATTACGCTGATACCCATATCGAGGGCTTGTTTTGGATCGGTCATTTCCACTTTAGACCCTTCCAGAGTTATGGTACCTTCATCTTTTTTATAAGCACCTGAAAGAATTTTTAATAAGGTGGATTTACCCGCGCCGTTCTCACCTACAAGAGAGTGTATTTCTCCTTTTCTTAAATTGAAATTTATCTTATTTAACGCCTTTACCCCCGGAAAAGCTTTGGATATATTTTCCAGTTTTAAAATGTATTTGTCGGCGTTTTTCTTTTTCATCCGAGGTTTATTATACTTCTGTTATTACTCCGGGAAATGTTCGTCTATATTTTCAGGCGTAATAAAAAGAATTCCGGTGTCAATGATATCATCTACGGCTTTGAATCCTTCCGGTAATTGTATTTCTTTACCCATATGAATATCATAAAGAACTTTAATGCTTATGTATCCCATCATGTAAGGTCTTTGTCCAACCGTTCCTTGAATATATCCCTGTCTTATAAAATCTCTTGTGAGAGGAACTGTGTCAAACCCAACTATTTTAACCTCACCTTTTTTGCCCAGCGCTTTTACCGCACGGGCGGCACCGGGAGCCGCAGCTGCGTTTACTCCTACAAAAGCCAGAAGATCGGGATGGGATTGGAGAATCGCTTCTGATTGTGATAGAGCAAGTGATTCATCATCGTTGTTAGCCTCTAATTGTACTATTAAGAGATCAGGGTATTCTGCTATTGCATCTTTAAAGCCTTTGATTCGTTCATTGAGGTTCATTGCGCCGAGTCCGCCTGTAAGTATAGCAATTTTTCCTTCCGTTCCCACTATTTCTACGAAATGTTCGCCCAATGTTTTTCCAGCCTGGTAATTATCCGTTCCTATGTAATAACTTCGAAGACTATTTGGCGAATCGGAATCGAAAGTTATTACAGGAATTTCTTTTTCAGTAGCACTTTTGATAATGGCTTCTACAGCCTCAGGTTCGTTGGGAGAAATACCTATTCCGGCTACTTTGCTGGAAATGGCACCTTCTATAATCGATATTTGCTGTGCGCTGCTTCCAGTTGGAGGACCGTTGAATATCGCTTTTACTCCTAATTCTTTTGCCATAGCATTCATTCCTCTTTCCACTTCTGTCCAGTAAGGAAGTCCAACCGATTTTGGAACGAGTATGAAAGTAGGAGTTTCTGATTTTTTTCCGCAGCCGGTATTCATTATACCCATGAGTAAAACAAGTAGACTAAAAAAACATATTAATACTCTTTTCATTTTTGAAACCTCCTTTTTTTTCTTGAATTTATACACTTTAATGATAATTTTATCGATGTCAAGTAGAAAATCAGGTATTCGGTTGTAGGTTTTAGGTATTAGAAAAAACAAAAATGTCTGTGGTTTCTGTGTTCCCGTTTGAAATATCAGTTTCTTGTTTTTTACTAATCAACCAATCAACTATGCTTGCTCCCATGGCGGATTCTCAGGAAGAGACGCATCGAATTCATCGATAAGCTCCTGTTCAAAGGAACCTTTATATTCTCCGTTTAAAAATTTATCGATTCCTTCATTATAGAATCTCTCCCATGCCTTTTCTTCCTCTCCGGGTATTATGGGGTAGAATAGAGCATTGTTGGCTTTAGCTGCTTTCATATCTCCGGGTGCATCGCCAATCATTAAGATATGTTCTTCTTCGTATTTATCTTTTGCTGCCATATGAAGGTGTTCTTTCTTCTTACCCCTTTCCTGTCCCGCGATAACACTCATATATTTTGCGATATCATGTTCTTCCCATTCCCTCTGCAGTGCTTCTGTTGGTGTGGAGGATACCACTATCATATCTACTTTTCCTGAAAGTTTTTCTAGAGACTCCCGTACAAACGGAAATGGAGGTATATTTTTTACTATTTCTTTTATGCTCCAGTTAACCCTTTCACTCCAGGCTAAAGTATGCTCTAATTCTTTTTTCTCTTCGTCGCTACTTGCCGCGTCTATCGCCATTTTTAGACCTTCGTTACTTAAAAGGCTATCCGGATTTTCGACCCATTTGAAGTAGTGGGGATATTGTGGTACTTTAAAATTTCGTTTTTTGACCATAGGATGGGACGGCAGGAGTTCGCTTATTATGCGTTTGGCTGTTATGTGTCTGTTAGCTCCTCTTGTTTTTGAGAAAAGGTCCGCGAATTCTTTGCACTCTCTTGCCGCGAGCGCTACTCCCTGCAGTCCGAAATATCCTATCAGCCATGGTCCGAAACACTCCCTCTGTTTTATTCCCATTGTATCAAAAACACATCCGTCGGAATCTATACCGACAAAGAAATTAGTTTTCGGTTTAAACCCTATTAATTCTCTCTGAGATTCACTAATCATATACTCTCCTTATTGTTGTATTATTACTAAATTCATTTTTTTTAATATAACTAATTTATTTTCTCTTTTGTAGTAAATCAAATATCAAAATTTAAAAAGCAAAATGACAAATAAAAATGTAAAATTGTCCATTCCCTACCCCAAAAAACATTTGTGCTATTCGTGTAATTCGTTGTTTCTCTTTTAATTTTTGAACTTTGATATGTCATTTTCCATTTTGATATTTAATTTTTGCATTTGGTGATTTATCTATACGCTTCCGGGGTATATTCTGTAAGTTTTTTCTCTGCAAATATTGGTTTAAATCTTGCAAATCGCATAATACCTTTTTCTATTGGAATATTTGCCCAGTCTTCACCGATAAGAGGTCTTGCGTAATCGATGAAGTCATCCGTTACATCAATTCGACTCTCCGTAATCCAATTTGCGGGAAAAGATCTTTCCGAGTTGGCAACTTTTTCTAAGGGAACTTTATCGTAGTAAACTTCATAGTTGCTCCCTTGTTTTCTTAAGATTGTTGCCATGTAGCCGGACTCGCCTTCTGCGGCAATAGAAGCCGCTTTTTCGCCTACTTTATAGGCTTCTTCGAGATCGACATTGGAAGCGTAGACAATAGCATTTCTCTGGTCCGTTCCGGGCACCTGTCCTCTAGCGAGACCGTTGACCGTGAGCCCTACTTTGTTTAGGAAGTTCGTTACTATCTGTCCTACTGTAATTTCGCTTGAAGAATATTCGGTATGCCCGAAAAGGTCTTTCTTTTCTCCTAAATCGCCTACAGGAAATCCTTCACTTACTACAACGATTGCTCGCCCACTCTTTTTTAACTGATCGTTGACATTGTCGGCAAGTTCGGAGAGATTTAGCCCACTCTCTGCAAGGTATATTTGCAGGGGGATTTTTCTCTCGGGGTCCGCGAGACGGGCGGTTGCGGGTATGAACCCAATTTTTCTCCCCATAGCCTGAACTACGAGTACAGGGTCGCTCGGGGAAGAACCCATATTTTCCTCGTTTGCGTTTTGAGTGTAGAGCGCCCAGTATCTTGCCACACTTCCGTATCCCGGTGTGTGATCTATCAATTTAAATTCGGAATCACCGACATCATTATCTATTGTTTTGGGTATTCCGGTTGCGACTAAGTCAAGACCTTTTTCTTTTGCCAGAATACCTACTTTATTAGCCGTGTCCATGGAATCGTTTCCCCCGATGTAAAAGAAGTAACCGATTTCGTGGGCTTTAAAAACTTCGACGGTACGTTCGAAATCTTCCTTTTGTGCGCTTTTAAGTTTGTACCTGCAGGTTCCTATAGAACCTGCAGCAGGAGTATTTTTAAGTAAGTCTATTTCCTCTTGCTCTTGAGCGCTTAAATCCAGAAGTTCTTCTTTTAACACTCCTTCAATTCCGTGAAATCCGGCATAAATTTTTCCGAATTTATCCGGCATTTTTTTGCATGTTTCTATAACACCTCTAAGAGAATTATTGATAACCGGCGTGGGTCCGCCTGACTGTGCTACGACTACATTTTTATTTTCACTCACTTTCAACCTCACATATTTTTTTATTTTAAACGATACAGGGTTTCTCCTGCATTAGTAATGAGAAGAATTCCTTCGTCTTCTTTATGCTCCCAATCGGATAAATTAATCGACTTATGGTCTTTATATCCCAGATTAATTCTCTTGCATCGTTCTTCGGGTATACCCGTCGCAAGGAAGACATTTATCCTGGGTTTTTCTATTCCGTTTTTGTAAGTTCCTGTTCCTTTTACGTGTGTTGAATGTGCTTTTATTCCTCCCGGTACCCAGGAAAATTTACTCGGTTGTCCGAGGAAATAGTCTCTTACATGATATCCTACTTTATCGATAATTTTGCCGTGTGTATAAGAAACTTCCGTGATATGAGGAGCATAGATAATAAGTTCTCCTTCGTTTTCTACCACATTTTCGAGCTTATACATAACTTTGCCTGCGGTCCACAGGTCGTCATACATTTTTGGGGCGATTCCCAATACTTTTTTAAAGGTTTTATCCGTATAAACTATGTTTAATTTACTTGAAAGATCTGCTGCTTTTGACCAGGCTTCTTCCGGGGTACCGATGAATAAACCACTCAATTTCTTATTCTTTACAACGAGGCTGAAGCAGAGTTTTTGGTTTTTAATAAAAGAAGAAGCAATGTCGATGACTTTTCGGACAGGAGTTTCTTTTGTTCCATTAATTTCCGGATTTGTTATCAAGGCTCCGAGCCAGTGGAAAAAATGTAACACCTCAGGACCTGAAATGCCGGGGAAGAAGTATTTGTTTCCTCCTGAAAAACCAACAACTTCATGAGGGAAAACAGGACCTACGATAATAAGGAAGTCATAATCCAGAATCATTTTGTTAACTTGCACTTCGACATTTTCTTTTAACAACCCATTAGAAACTTCTTCAATCTTATCCTCGGATATTTTGCCGATTGTGCTTAGAGCTTTCGGATCGTCCCATTTATGGTTGAAAAAGTCGACGGATGAATATTTCTCTTTCTTTTCTTTTTCCGATATTCCCAGGAGTTTTAGGATTTGTTCTCTTTTCATGGGAGGATGCGTGCCGAGTGCAACCAGAAAATCTAATTTTTTTACTTTTTTTCCTAATGAGTCGAATAATGTCTTAAAAAAAAGGCTTACCGGAGCAGTGCGTGTATGGTCGGGAATTATTACGAGAACCTTTTTATCTTTGCAATCAATATTAGATAAAGCTTTTGCCGAAAGGTTTACTGCTTCCTCGTCAGAAAGATACCCTTTGTCTAAGCCTTTCCCTATTACCATTCTGTATGAAAGATTCCTTCCTTATCTATCCTTTTATAAGTGTGAGCTCCGAAATAATCTCTCTGTGCCTGTATGAGGTTTGCCGGCAGGCGTTCTTTTCTGTAGCTATCATAATATGCCAGAGAGGCACTGGTTACCATAAAAGGAATTCCGCTTTTGTTTGCCATCTGTACGACTTTACGTAGAGCATCCTGCCTTATGTTAAGAATGCCGGCAAAATGTTCATCAAAGAGTAAGTTTGGTAGTTCGGGATTGTTTTCGTAAGCTTCTGTTATGCTTCCCAGAAGTCTGGATCGAATAATGCAGCCTCCTCTCCAGATTTTTGCGATATTCCCAATGTCCAAGTTGAATTTGTATTCCTTTGAAGCTGCCGTTAGAAGTGAAAGACCCTGAGTATATGCGAGTATCTCTGAAGCGTACAGGGCATCGTGGATTTTTTTGATGAATTTATCTTTATCTCCGGCGAATTCGATTGCTGGCCCTTTTAGAATCTGAGAAGCTTTTACCCTTTCGTCTTTATATGCTGAAAGAAATCTTGCTTCTACGGCTGCATCGATGGATGGGATGGGTACACCCAAATCCATCGCATTTTGAGAAGTCCACTTTCCTGTTCCTTTCTGGGACGCTTCATCGAGAATAATATCAACAAGAGCTTTATTTGTTTCTTTGTCTACCCTGGCTAAAATTTTTCCTGTTATTTCAATTAAGTATGAATCAAGTACGTCATCATTCCATTTGGAAAAAAGTAGGTATTGTTCCTGCGCGGAAAGACCTAATACATCTTTCATAAAATCATATGCTTCTACAATGGTTTGCATAATAGCGTATTCGATGCCGTTATGAACCATCTTTACATAATGACCAGCACCGCCCGGTCCTATATAATCACAACATGGGTCACTTCCTACCTGAGCTGCAATCTTTGTCAATATAGGAGCCAGGGCATCATAAGCTTTTTTGTGTCCTCCCGGCATTATGGAAGGACCTTTAAGAGCTCCTTCCTCGCCGCCGCTGACACCGGTTCCTATATACAGGAGACCTTTTTCTGCTACTTTCTTTGATCTTCTTTCGGTATCTTTGAAGAAGGTATTTCCTCCGTCTATTAGTATATCATCTTTAGACAGATAAGGAATGATCTGATCTATTACCGCATCTACCGCTTTGCCGGCTTTAACCATTAGTATAATTTTCCTGGGTTGTTCAAGTGAATTGACAAATTCTTCCATAGAACGAGTTCCAATAATGTTTTTTCCTTTAGCTCTTCCTTCAATTAATTTATCAACTTTTGAAGTGGTTCTGTTATACACGGAAACTGTAAAGCCTTTGCTTTCTATGTTCAGGGCAAGATTTTCCCCCATTACCGCTAATCCTATCAAACCTATATTTGACTTTTTCTCCATTATTAAACCTCCTGATGTTTTATATGTTTAAATCCGCTATCAAACCACAAAACTTCCGGTAAATCAAATATCAAAAATCAAAAAGCAAAATTACATATAAAAATGTAAAAATATCTCTTCGTCACCCCAAAAACATTTGTGCAATTCGTGTAATTTGTTGTTTCTCTTTTTTTAATTTTTGAACTTTGATTTGTCATTTTTAATTTTAATATTTAATTTTTGCATTTTAGCGGATTTGCCGCTTCAAACTCCGCTGAATACGGAGAATCCTCCGTCTACCGGTATAACGACACCGTGAACAAATTCTGCCCCCGGTGAAGTTAGCCAAAGAATTGTAGAAATAAGATCGGTTGGTTTTCCGAATCTTTTCATAGGTGTCTGATCTATTATTCTTTTTCCTCTTTCTGTGAGAGTTTTATTATCTTTACTCATTAATAAATAACAGTTTTGTTCTGTAATAAAGAAACCGGGTGCTATGGCGTTAACTCTTATTTTGTCTGAATAATTTTGAGACATGTATACAGCGAGCCATCTGGTAAAATTGCTTATAGCTGCTTTAGCAGCGGAGTAGGCAGGAATATTAGTCAAAGGAACGAATGCATTCATTGAAGATACATTCAAGATAACACCTTCTCCCCTGTTTGCGATAAGTTCTCCGAAGACCTGAGAAGTTAGAAAGGTACCCAGAAAGTTTAAATTTACTACAAATTTTACAGCTTCTTCCGGTAGGTCAAAGAATGATTGATCGGGACCTGTAGTTGCTTCGGCTTTATTTCCTCCCGCACCATTTATCAATATGTCAACTTTGCCGAATTTATCCAAGGTTTTCTTTGCGGCTTCTTTAAGGTTCTCTTTATCCAGTATATCTGTTTTTATAGTGAGATTTTCTATGTTCTTTTTGTTCAGATATTCACTTAGCTCTTTCATGGCTTTTTCGGAAATATCGAGAATAACAACTTTCCCGCCGCATTCGCCTATTGCTTTTGCCATTTCGGAACAGAGGTCTCCAGCTCCGCCCGTAAGGACTGCCACTTTTCCTGCAAGATTGAAACCTTTTGATAAATCCATATTATTTTCTCCTCCCCTAACCTGTTTGAGTTCTTTCTGTCATCTTAGAAATATTCCGGACGACAATATAATATTCTTTCTTGAGAAATTTTTATTTATTTTCTGTGTCGACGAGATTTTTAACTCTATGATAAGAGACATTTTCAACCAATTCCTGAGCTACTATTCGGGGAATTTGTCCCTTTTCAACCATTTCGCCCACTACTTTGCACAAAACTCTACGAAATACCTCTGTTCTGGATCCATAGGATAAAAGTTTCCTGGAATCGCTTACCATGGTTCCGCAGTTGGAAATTAAATCAACAGAAGCGATATACTTTAAGTGCATTTCCATTCCAAACGGACTATCATTAAACCACCAGGGGGCACCTATGATTACGTTGGGGTATGCTCTTGCAATTGTTGTTACAGTCGGCAAGTGCGTTGGATCCAGGCAGTAAATTACAATATTTAAATCTTCTGCAAACTCGTTTAAGAAATATTTTAGTCCTTTTGCAAAATCGACATTTTGAGTGGATATATCTCCTCCCGAATCTACGCCTAGAGTTTTGAATAATTTGTTTCTGTAATCTCTTACTGCGCCTATATGGAGCTGGGTTAGCCAGTTTTTCTTCTTATTTAATTTACCCAATTCATGAAATATAAATGCCTTGTAGGCAATTATTTCTTTATTTTTCAAATTTTCGCCTTTAAAGGCTCTTGCGTGTATATCGGCAGCGATTTTTCCTGATACTGGATAGGAATATGGTTTTTCCATACCGTGATCGCTTGAGATGCATCCGTGTTCAGCGAAGTATTCATGTCTTTTTTCTAAAGCGGACAGTAGGCCTTTAAGTTGACTCGTATCTTCACCCGTCTTCTTTCCCAATTCTTCAAGAAAACCTTTCCAGACGTTATTTTCAATATTCATTACTTTATCAGGACGCCAGGTTGGAAGCATTAATGGTTTATCCAGTTCTTCTTTTGCTTTTTCGTGGTATTTTAAATCAGAAATTGGCTCGTCGGTTGTACACATCAATTCTATTCTCATGTATTTTAACAAATTTTGAGGAGTCATAGATTCATCTTGTAAAAGTGCTGAGGTCTTTTCCCAAATTCCGTCAGCCGTTTGTTTCGATATGAGTTCCTGTATACCGAATCTTCTTTTTAGATCGAGATGTATCCATTCATATGTGGGGTTACCTCCAAAACGGGGAAAAACCTCGGCAAGAGCATTCCATTTTTCTCTGTTTGTCACTTTTCCTGTTATTTTTTCCTCGCTCACACCACTTTTTCGCATCAGTTCCCAAACATAATGATCGGTTGCCCCTTCTGCTTCCCAGATATCTTTTGAAGGTTTGTTGCGAAGTATTTCTTTTAAATCGATATGACTATGAAGATCTATTATCGGTAAATTTTGAACTATACCGTAAAGTTCCTTTGCGGTTGTATTATCTAAAAGATAATCGTCGTCTAAAAAACCCATATATTTATTCCTTATTTATAGTAATGTATCTTCGTTTTATTTACAGCCCCTGATTTTTTAAGAAGGTAATGCGAATTTATAGTTCTGTCAAGTGCGTCTTTCACGCAGGTGTTTTTAAGTGTAAAGAAAACAGCGAACTTATTTAAGGTTCGCTGTTTATAGCTTTTAATAAAAAAACGATTAAAAGGAAATGTTACATTATTTTGCTACCAGTGCTTTCTTTGTAATTGAATTATCTCCGACTGTCATTTTCAAGAAATAAATACCTGAAGATAAATTCTCGGCGTCCCAACTGGTGCAATGAGGTCCCGCACTCAGTACCCCATCCACCAATTCTGATACTTTTTGACCGAGCATATTAAATACACTAAGATTTACATGGGCAGGCTCTGAGAGCGTGTAATTTATATTCGTGATCGAGCTGAATGGATTCGGGTAGTTTTGTTTCAGGCTGAATCCTAGCGGAAGCTTCTCATTATCAGGCAAGCACACTCCACTTAAATCTCCTATGCGGGCATAACTGATTCCTTCATACCAGGTTCTGTAGACATCACCTGCCTGGGTACTTGCCGTCCCCGTCTGGATTGCTTCATCATCGACAAAAACATCAAGAGTATCGCCAGCTTCGAGTCCGACCTTTCCGAGGTAAGCCTGATAGAGGAATGTATTATCTGCTCCCGTCAATTTAAGTATGGTAGTATGAGCGCTGTCGTCTACCTGCTTGCATGCCATTTGTCTGAATATTTGCATTTTATCGGGAGAAAGCCCTGCTTCTATTCTCCAGTCATCTTCAGGGTTTGCCCAGAAGTCCACCCAGACATTATAAGTCCCTTCTACATTGACAATCTCTCGTGTTTTAATTACGGGTGCATTTTCTCCGCCGCTACTTTCGGCAGATGTAAGTATGGTGTCTCCATTTCCGTAAGTAGTTCTCCAGTGCCATAGGTCGTCAGCTACTCCGGCTCCGGAACTCGGTCCGGTTGCGGAAAGTGCTGAACCATCTGTTAGGAACGTATTAGTCGCTGTTGCGTCTACAAAGTCCATTAGTATTGTTGTATCTGATGAATTTTCGATAATGCCGACGACAGCCGCATCGAAATCTTGTGATTTAACGTAGGTCCCTCTCCACCATAATAATGCCGTGTTTTCTGTATCCCAAGTAGGGACTATAGGACGGAAATTATCACGTACGGAATTCACAGTTATAGGAGTCCAGGTCCAGGTTGCTCCGCTATCGGCAGTGACTCCTTTGAATATCTCTCTAAAGGTTATATCGATATCGGTGCGAGGGTCAATATGTGTGGAAATATATATGGTATTCGGATCGTTAGGGTGGAGGGCACCTAAACCCGTATAATCCGCTTCAGCGTCAAACAGTTTTTTGCCTGCCTGTCCCAGATATGTATAAGACCAGCTTACGCCGTCAAAACGACAGTAAATAAAGCCGTGGTCCGGATCTATACCAGTGTCATTACCGTTAACAGCATTGTTTATCCGGCATGTAAGAAGGGCAGCTATTGTGCCGTTGTCATATCTCACTAAATCGGCGTTCCATATCTTTTTCATGTAGTCACCGTCAATTTCAGTATTATCAGCAAAAATCAATGTAAAATCTAGAAATGATGGAATGTTAGCTTGGTCAAATGTGTTTGCATCCACTACGGTACCGTATGTATCGTGGGTTTGCCCATCCTGTACATAACCATGATACATGCTTGTTAATCCGTCACGAGGATGTTCTTCGGTACAGATGAAATCAATGCGGTCTACATTGTTACTCCAGTATTTATAATATCCTTTATTATAAGAACTCGTATTGTTTGTGCTCAATTGTCCGCCGAAAAGCCAGTTGTCTCCCATGTTATCAGAATAAATAAAATTAGGACAGCGATTGTTCGCCCGTGCAAAATTATACATTCTTCCTTCATCTGAAAGATAATACATATTAGAATAAGCAATAGTGAAATTCGTTCCGCCGGGTATCGTAGTCCAATCGAATTGCTGTTCAGGAGTCCAGCTTGTTCCATCATAAATACGATAGCGGCTGTTGTAATAATCGTAGTGCTGAGCATACATGGCAATGTACTTTCCGTCAGGTCTAACAAAGAAAGCCGGAACATTATGGTCATCGCAACCGAAATCCGCCAATGTAAATCTTTCCAATGAAGCACTTTTAATATCGAATATAACTGCTTCAATAAGACCGTTACGAGGAGACCCACCTACTCCGTTATCGCTGGCATCGGAACCCAAAATCAATTTACCGTTTGCGGTATCCACAACTGCTCGTTCGTCCTGATACCAGCACCATGCGCCGTTGTCATTGAACTGGATTAAATTTCCGTTTACAATATCTTCAGTCTGCCCAAAAGTTGTTACACGGAGTAGCGTGAGTAAAATTACTGTATGTAAAAATCTATTGGTGAGAAATTTTTTGCTCATGCGAGAAGCCTCCTTTACTGTTTTTTATCTAGAGAATCTATAATTTATAAGAATTGTTAAGTTATTCTCTTTATTAACCGACGATTAATACTACTAAAATCTATTCCCATGTCAAGCCTGGCTTTCTGCCAAACCTCTTGACAAATAATAAACCTTATCTTAATTTAAACAAATAGGAGGTCTTATGAAATTTATAAAAAACAAATGGAAATACTACTTACAATCACTTTTAATTATTCTTATGGCTCTATCTTTTCTTTTTTCTTGTAAGGCGACAAGCACCGGCCCCTCTCCTAGTACCACCACCACCACTTTTACTCCTCCTACTCCTCAGGTAGAAGAAAAAGATACTTTAAATGGGGCTTCAATCGAGTTAAGTGGGGGAGATTTTGAACTTTCAAATAATTCCTGGGGGTATTCCTGTAATTTGGCTGAATGTTATCAAGCGATTATCTTGTATACGGATGGTAGTTACGGTTGGGAATGGCGTAGAGATACAACAAATGATATGGACCCCAATTATCCTGAAGTTATATGTGGTACCAAACCCTGGGGTACACAAACGGAGGCCTCTATTTTTCCTATCCGGATTCAAGATATAAATTCCTTCGAAGCTGAAATGGATATAGTGTATGGTGCAACTGGGGATAACTGGAATCTTGCTTTTGAATTCTGGTTGACCGGACAGGAACCGGGAGGTTCTGATGTTTCAGGTTCAATAACCGATGAGGTTATGATATGGTTGGGGTGGGGAGCTACTCATGAGGGTGATGTGGATGAAGAAGATGTCATTGTTGACGGGGAAAACACTTATGATTATGCTCATCATTATTCTTTCGATAACTGGGAATACCATCAGTTCAGGATTTCTGGGGAGCAAAAAGTTCCGCCTATAATTGATTTCAAACTTTTTGTAGATTTCATTAAGGAGAGATACAATAGAAGTGATACGCTCTGGGTGTCGGGTCTGGAATTGGGAAATGAATACTGGGATTTCACCGAAGGAGCATGTACAGTAAAGAGTCTATCTTATTCGGTAAACGGAGAGTCTGTTTTTAGCGGTTCGGACTAAGAAGATAGGCTAAAAAAATAAAAAAAGGGAGAGAAATCTCCTTTTTTTATTTTGGTTGGTGCGTTAGTGTGTTGGTGTGTTAGACTGTAGAAAAACAGTAAAAATAAGTCCTTGTGTTCTTTGTGTCTCTGTGGTTATGAGAAAAAGTCAACCCCTTTATTTATTTTTCACCAAAA